>JABUEW010000115.1 GCA_013314855.1 Bacillota bacterium
TTTTACCTAATATATTCTTTAATTCTTTTAAAATTCCTTGTTTCAAGACTCATTTTCTTATAGCAACTTTTAACTTAAAAAATTTAACTAAAAGCAGTTGCATTTAGATAAAAACAGGAGTATTATAATAAAGAATTAAATATTTTATGTTAGGTGAGGCTCCTATACAGATACACGCTGCTGCCCGGAAATGTCGAAAGACGCCAATGGGTCAACAGGTACTATCGAAGTAAGGTTTTACTTAATGTAGCTGGATTGAGGTATTCCAAAGCTGTATAGTGCCAAAGCTCAACGAAGGTAAGCGTTTTGTGTTTTATAACCTTTCATTCGTTGAGAGGTTTTTTAGTTTGTAAAAAAGTGGAGGTGGGAAGGATGGACGATGGCGGTAATATGGCGGTAATAGTATAAACAGTGGAAGTACAGGTATATGTAATATGACATTAAACATTGTTTGCTATTGGGCTGCGTCCATTCTTCACTGGTTTAGCCCTTTAGCATAATATATGTGCGGAGGGAGGATAAACGTTTCATTTCTTAAAGCCTTATTACATATATCTCTAATCAATAACCAAATCTTTTTTACATTCCACTGTAATGGTTGCTGCTGTATAACGCCCGTTAGCTGTATTTTCTCTTAATACAGTTTTGTTGTGATGTTCTTTTATTAAAACCAGTAAATATTTATTTCAGGGGTTGTAATAATAAAGCAGAGTAGACAACCTTTAGTTGGTTATTGTCTTTTGGAGGTGTGAGCAATGAAGAAAAACAAAAAGAATGCATTAACGAATACGATAATGGATAGACTTATCGAGTTTTCAACGAAGGATATAAAAGAAGTTTTTGCCACGTTAAATACTACACTGGAGGGATTGGATTCTGTAGAAGCAGAACTGCGTCTTGAAATGCATGGGACGAACCAAATAGTCCACGAAAAAGCAGCACCGTGGTTTGTTCAGCTTATTAAGGCATTTATTAATCCATTTATCGGTGTGCTGATTTTTCTGGCGGGGGTATCGCTTGTAATGGATGTAATACTGGCTGCTCCCGAAAATAGAAGCTGGAGAACGGTCATTGTTATAACGACAATGGTTACAATAAGCGGTTTGCTTCGTTTCTTTCAGGAGTTTCGTTCAAACAAAGAAGCAGAAAAATTAAAGGCACTGGTTCATACAACAGCTTCGGTGGTTCGGAGCGACACAGGAAAACAGGAAATAGAAATGGCAGAGATTGTACCCGGGGATATTATCCACCTTGCAGCAGGGGACATGATACCTGCCGATGTAAGGATTATTTCATCAAAAGACCTGTTTGTCAGCCAATCAGCTTTAACAGGAGAGTCGGAGCCGGTTGAAAAATACGATACTTTAAAATACGATGTGAATCAACAAAAAAGCATCAGCCTTTCAGAACTTGATAATATTTGCTTTATGGGAACAAACGTAGTTAGTGGGGCGGCTGTTGCTGTTGTTCTCTCTACTGGCAACAACACCTATTTTGGTTCTATGGCAAAATCCCTTGTGGGGCAGCGTGCGTTAACCAGCTTTGACAAAGGGGTCAACAGCATTAGCTGGCTGCTTATACGATTTATGTTTGTCATGGTTCCGATCGTGTTTTTGGTCAACGGATTTACAAAAGGAGACTGGCTGGATGCATTTCTTTTTGCTGTCTCGGTGGCTGTAGGTCTTACTCCTGAAATGCTGCCTATGATAGTTACAACCAATCTTGCCAAAGGTGCCGTTGCAATGGCAAAACGTAAAACCGTTGTTAAAAGGTTGAATGCTATCCAGAATTTCGGCGCGATGGATATCCTCTGTACCGATAAAACAGGTACGCTGACGCTGGATAAAATTGTCCTTGAACGTCATCTGGACATTCACGGGAACGAAGATGACAGGGTATTAAGACACGCCTATCTTAACAGTTATTATCAAACAGGGCTGAAAAACCTGATGGATGTTGCTGTACTGGAGTTTGGGGCGAAAAAAGGCTTTGAAAATTTGGAACAAATCTACAGAAAAGTAGACGAAATCCCTTTTGATTTTACAAGACGCAGAATGTCGGTAGTATTGCAAAACGGAAGCGACAAAAGGCAGCTTGTTACCAAGGGCGCTGAGGAAGAAATGCTTTCCATCTGTTCCTATGCCGAATACAGGGGCGAAGTGGTTCCCTTGACCGATGATATTCGTAAGGAAGTAAAAGAAATGGTAAAGCAACTGAACAAAGAAGGAATGAGGGTTCTTGCTGTAGCTCAAAAGAATAATGTTCCCCATGAAGGAGTCTTTAGCGTAAAAGATGAAAGTGAAATGGTATTGATGGGATACATTGGTTTCCTTGATCCACCAAAGGAAACGGCAGCTTCTGCAATCAAGGCTTTAAACGAATACGGTGTAAAGGTGAAAATTCTTACAGGAGATAATGAAATAGTTACAAAGAAAATATGCAAGGAAGTTGGTTTGCCTGTAGACAATATACTGCTTGGAAGCCAAATTGACGGCATGGCAGATGAAGAATTAGCTGAAGCAGCCGAAAATACTACGATTTTTGCCAAACTGTCACCATTACAGAAGTCAAGAATTATCAAGATGCTTCAAAGCAAAGGTCATACCGTAGGATATATGGGAGATGGAATCAATGATGCCGCTGCATTAAGGGAAGCCGATGTTGGTATTTCGGTTGATACCGCTGTTGATATAGCCAAAGAGTCGGCAGACATCATCCTTTTGGAAAAGAGTCTTATGGTGCTGGAGGAAGGCGTCATAGAAGGACGCAAGACTTTTGGGAATATCATAAAGTATATCAAAATGACTGCAAGCTCGAACTTCGGCAATATGTTCAGCGTATTAGCAGCAAGTGCTTTCTTGCCTTTTCTGCCAATGCTGCCTATTCATATATTGGTTCAAAACTTGTTTTATGATATTTCGCAAATTTCAATACCATGGGACAATATGGATGAGGATTACCTTAAAGTGCCTCGCAGATGGGATGCAAGCAACGTCAGCAAGTTTATGATATTTATCGGCCCGATAAGTTCGATATTTGATATTGTAACCTACTTGGTGATGTGGTTTGTGTTCAAGGCAAACGCCCCGGCATTCCAATCACTGTTCCAATCGGGATGGTTTATTGAAGGGCTGCTATCACAGACGTTGATTGTGCATATGATACGTACTGAAAAAGTGCCGTTTATACAGAGCCGGGCAGCCAGACCCGTATTACTGTTGACAGGAGCCATCATTGCATTAGGCATAGCAATTCCGTTCACTCCATTTGGTAGATCCATCGGATTGCAACCGTTACCACTTACCTATTTCCCCTGGCTCATAGGAATACTGCTTTCATACTGCTTGCTTACTCAGTCGATTAAAACCTGGTATATTAAGAAGTTCAAGACATGGCTGTAATTAAAAAAGTTGTACTGGAGAGAAGGAGGTTTTATCTATGGACGAAACAATGATGGATTTCATGAAAAAAAGGATAAAAAGGAAATTGAAGATAAGCATATTAAATTAAAAGAAGCAATTGAAGGATTGATAGGCTATTTTGACCGTAATAGGAGTTATATCCCCTGTTACGCTTTAGGAAAGAAGCTTGAACTCTGTAATTCCAGTAACCGTGGAGAAAAGGCCAATGACCTGGCTGTTTCCGATCGTCAGAAATATAATGGTATAAGTTGGAGCAAAAGTGGCTCATCTTCTCTTGCATCCGTTATTACGATTCACCAGAATGGTGAGCAAATGAATTGGCTGCTTAAAAGAAAAATTCAATTTAAGATGGTAAATAAAAAAGGTGTGGCCTGAGTTTTTGATTGAAAGCTATTTCACAGGTCGAAATATTTTGCCTGCCCACCATCAGCCATCTTCCATATCCATCACCTCCTCAACAAATAAAAAGCCTTCTATCCCAAAACCATGGGACAGAATACTATTTTCTGCGGTACCACCCAAATTGGCTGAAAGCCCGACTTTTTTCACAGACCATCATCTATGTCCTATTGATAACGGAGAGGATTTCCGGCAGTTCCTACACACAATTAACTTGCTTCAGACTGCGCTCACAGGTCCATTCACTATTAGCTTTCATACCGCATTCACACCAATTCTTGGATGTTTTACAAGGTAATACGTGCTTGCCCACTCAACCTCCTGGGCGGCTCTCTGAAATGTCTGCTAAAAGTTACTCTTCCTGCTCATTGCTTTATATGTATATTATTTTATATCTTAATATGTTAACGGTCAATATGTTCCAAAAATGGACATACCCCATTTTTTTCTTTAAGGAAAAAATCTTTAAAATAACGCAAAAAAATTTAGAATTATCCACAATTTTTAGAAGTTATCAACAGATTTGTAAAAATACGAGAAAAGCCACCAACTTTATGGTATTATAAAAATAAAAACAAACCAACATAAAGAAGGAGGCTTTTCTACATGTTTGATTATAGCAAAACAGCATATGATTTGAAAAGGAGTATTTGTAATTTTTGTTCCCGATTGGCTCAGGGTCTACCTGTTCCCTTTAAGAAATTCTTAACCTGTATGATTTTTGGCATACTTGCTTCGAAAACAGTAATATTGGCTGAGATATCAAGATCCTTACATGAAAATATATTATTAAAAAAGACTATAGAACGCCTTTCCCGAAACCTTGAAAAATTCTCTTATACCGATAAAGTTCTAAAGAATCAATCTTTAGAGGTAAAAAGATATATTCACAATGACACACCTATAATTGTAGACTTAAGTGATATAGTTAAAAAGTACGGCGTAGTCTTTGAAAACATGGGTAAGGTCAGGGATGGAAGCACCAAACAAACCAATATGGACGGATACTGTTTAATTGAAGCACTTATATATAACTATGGAGATAAGCTGCCTGTCCCTATATATTCAGATTTATTCTCTCCCAGTGAACCGGACTTTAAAAGTGAAAATGAGGAAATCATTAAGTGCCTGGACAAGCTGAGAAGCTTATACGGGACCAAGGGTATTTATACTATGGATAGAGGTATGGATAATGTACTGTTCTTTAATTATTTTGAAAACAATTCCCAAAAGTTTGTTATAAGGCTTAAGAAAAACCGCAATGTCATTTTCAAAGGTAGAGAAAGGAACGTCTTTGACCTTGTTAAAAAATATAAGGGTAAATATTCAACAATCATAAAGAAAAAGAATGGTAAGCAAAGAAAAATCCAGTTCGGTTTTTTGCCTATAACATTGCCTGAGATTCCCGACAAAGTATTTAACCTCGTTTTTGTAAGGGGATATGCCAGAAAAGGGCTTATGATTTTAACCAACCTCGATATAAAAGACGGCAAAGACTGTCTACGACCTATACTTTGCTACATATCCAGATGGAATGTGGAAGAATTCATAAGATTTAAGAAAAATCAATACAAACTTGAAGATGTAAGAGTTCAGTCATATCAAAGGCTTAAAAACATAAACTTTTTATTAACCATGGCAATGAGCTATATTTCTCTTACCTCAAAATCCATAAGCAGCAGGAAGATGATTTTTATTCTGCAGGAAACATCCAAAAGAGTACATAGCATACCACCTTTTCCTTATTACAGTACTGGTGATGGAATTTATGAAGTGCTTAAGAAATGCAAAAGTGGTATCACTGAATTTTTGAACTACACAAAAAATAAACCCAAATCGCAGCAACTGAGTATCTTTGAACTCAGTCACTGCAAGGATTTGCTGGTTTCTTGATTTAAATTTTGGGGTATGTCCATGTTCCAAAATTATCAAATATATTTTATACTATTCCATCATCTTTGCTTTAAACCAAAAAAATGGGAGGATCTTAAATAATGAATAGAATTAATACAGACAATTTTTCAAACATATTTCCCTTATATGTCGGCTGGTAAGGTTACATGTGTCTTCAGGCTCTTGCAGAAGGCAAGGCAAGGGCACAGGTAGGGGCAGACTCTGTCGATATGCCAAAAGCTGCAGTTGTATGCTTTTTGAATATAAAAATTCTGATATCTATTTCAGTTTTTACCTGCTCAACCTTGGAAATATCAGTATACCGGTAAAGGTGGCAGCGGAAACTATTCCCACGGGAATTAATGGTTTTGTGCTGGGAGCAGTGGATATTATGTTATATAGTAATTTCCCAAACAAGGATGAAAAAGCAATATTCTGGTATATGCAGTTTGAAAATTCTGACCTGATACAGGAAAGCACATAATGTTAGGACACTGTTTAAGATGTGTCATAATATACTTGATGAAAGGAGAGAGAACCTTGGAATGGCTCGATAGAATGATCAAGGATGGATTATCTTGGAGACAATATGAAGGGTGAAATTGATATTAATCAAGCAGCACAGGTTGTATGCTCACCTGTTCACCAGTAAAGATAATGGTGGTGACATATCACTTCTTGGGGCTACTCCCTTAATAAAACTCTTATATCGGAGCATGAAAGCGAAAGCTTGCTCCTGCTGATTGACTTAGTGTAAAATTATATGTGGATGAAAAATAAAAAAGAAATTGCCAAATTAAACTTGACAGTAACTGTAACTAAAATTTAGTTGCATATTTAAAGGAGTTTGATATAATAATAATATGAGTAAGCATGATAAGTTATTAAAAAGGCTTTTAAGCAGGCCCAGGGATTTCACATTTGATGAGTTAAAAACACTGCTTGGTGGGTTGGGTTATATTGAGGATAGCAAGGGGAAAACATCAGGAGCCCGGATTGCTTTTATCCATATTGACAAAAAACATATTATTAGGCTTCACAGGCCCCATCCCGGAAACGAATTAAAGCTATACCAGGTGGATCAGGTTATTGAAGCATTAAAAAATCAGGGGGTGATTGAATGAAGGATGTTTTAATTTACAAAGATTACATTGCATCAATACATTACAGTGCTGACGATGAAGTGTTTTTCGGACGCATAGAAGGAATAGACGATCTTATAAGCTTTGAGGGTCAAAGCGTTTCAGAACTGAAAGCTGCTTTTATGGAAGCTGTTGAAGATTATATTGAGACATGCAAGAAAAACGGTAAAAACCCAGAGAAGACATACAGAGGCAGCTTTAATGTTAGAATATCTCCTGAACTTCATAAGAAGGTAGCACAGCAGGCTTTATTAGAAAATGTATCTCTTAATCAGTTTATTGAAGATGCAATCCGGCAAAAAGTGATGCGGACCACGAGGTAAAAACTAAAGAACAGCTCAGGAACGAACCTGAGCTGTTTTATTTCCTGACGCAAAATATTTAAAGGAAACCCTGCCGGAGTTTGCATTTTGAAAGGGCGGGCAAATGAACAGTGTAAGAAACAATGCAGGTATGGAAGCATATGATTCCATTATTAAAGCCTGTGGTACCGTGGATGAAAAGTCAACTACTCCAAACAAGCAGTCCAAATACGTAAAAGCCATACTGCATAATCTTGAAGATGCTTGCGGAGCAGAAGTTGTCGCAAAGATAATGAAGCCTTGTGGCACTTGCCCATGTTTTTTATAGAAGGAACATTTCAATAGAGTTTAATAAATGAGTCATTTTTTTTGTTCATAGACTTTAATGCAGGGATTTTTGCATTAAGCATAATAATGGATTGGATTTATAATAACAATGGTAGAAGTATTTTATCAGGGATTTTGGTCCATTTCTGTACAATTTTTTTTGGCGAAATTTTGGGCCTGCCAGGTAATATAATGTATATTAGAACTATCATCCAGGTAATTATCGCTATAATGATTTTGATATTCTGGAAAGCAAAGCCCTCCATGAATGTTAATAAAGTTTAACAAGTTTATCTTAGGTAAGCATATGAAGCAGAATTAATAGATTTGGAAGCAGAATTAATTGGGCTTAATTTAATTAAATATCACTATCACCCTGCAAATTCTCTGTAATAAAGTTCAGAATAATATCCGTTCTTTTTCAGAAGTTCATTATGGGAACCTTCTTCCACTACTTTGCCGTCTTTTATAAAATAAATCACATCAGCCTTTTCAACCGTTGAAAGCCTGTGAGCCACTACTATACTTGTTTTTCCTACCATAAGTTTTTCCAGCGCTTCCTGGACCAGGTATTCCGATTCCGAATCAAGACTTGAGGTGGCCTCGTCCAGGAGCAATATGGGAGCGTTTTTCAGAATGGCTCTTGCTATTGCAATGCGCTGTCTTTGTCCACCTGACAAACGTATTCCTCTTTCCCCTACAACAGTATCATAACCATCGGGTTGCGCCATTATGAATTCATGAGCATTGGCATTAATGGCTGCGTTTATTACATCCTCCTCGTTTGCTTCATTATTGCCATAAAGTATGTTTTCTCTTATGGTTCCATTGAATATATATGCATCCTGCGGCACATATGCAACCTGATTTCTCAGTTCATCCAGGGTATATTCATTCAATCCCTTTCCGTTTATGGTCATTTCTCCTTCCTGCATTTCATAAAATCCAAGAAGGAGTTTTATTATAGTGCTTTTGCCTCCTCCGCTGTAACCTACAAGTGCTGCAATCTTGCCTTTTTCAACAAATATATTAAGACCGTTGACAACTTCATTTCCTTTACCATAACTAAAACTGCCATTTTTAATGGCAACTCCGTAATTGCCTCCTGTCCCTTTGGTAGAATATCTTTCTGGTTCAGCGGGCTGATTGAGAATTTCATAAACTCTGTCGCTTCCTGCAAAGGCTTTTTGCAATGTGGCACTCATTCTTCCCAATTCTACAATTCCCCATGTAATATTTCCTGATATGGAAAGACTGCCTACAAGACTTCCTGCCTCCATCATACCGATTAATACAAAATAAGCTCCAATTACACCCAGGCCTCCATATCCCAGCCATCCTACCAGAGCATTGCTGCTGTATAAAAAAGCTTCGGTCCTGTTGAATTTTATTTGTGCATTCAATACATCATTCATCTTATTTCTGTAAATGTTGAAAAATCTGTCTGACAGATTATATGTTTTTATTACGTTGAATCCTGTGACATTTTCGGTCATTTGCTCAGTCAATTCGGAATTTCTTTCATGTATTGCCTTGCTTCTTTCTCGCATGGGCATTCTGAATTTTGTATTAAAATACATTGTAAGTATACCCATTGCCACCATAAATAAGCCCAACCTGGTATCAAGCATCAATATATACGGAAGACTCATTGCAAGTCTTATAAAAAGCGCCACAAATTCCTGAAGGGAGGTTATGGCAGTCTGAACTGCGTTAATATCTTTATTTACCCTTGCAAGTGTATCTCCTGTGTGATGCTCCTCAAAATATCTTATAGGCATTTTCTGAAAATGATTGAAAAGACGTACTCTAAGCTGGTTCATGATAAGCGCTTCACATTTATTGCTCTGATATATTACTACCGGAAGCAGTATCCCACCGAATACAATAACAATCATCAATGAAACTGCGGCAAGGGACAAAGACCCCGGTGTTTTGTATATAAAATAGTCAACCATGCTTTTAAGAGCATATGAAAAGCTTATATTTAACATTGCATCTCCCAACCCTGTGGAAACTGCCGTCAAGGCCAACCTTGCCCTATTTCCTCCTATCAGGTTCCATACTTTAGAAATGTCTTTTATCAGCCTGTCCCTTTCCATTATGCAGTCACCTTCCCTTCATGTTCAAAAACCTGTCTGTTGTAAAGCTCGTAATATTTAGTTTTACGGTTTATAAGCTCCTCATGGGTTCCGCTCTCCACAATTCTTCCACTGTCAAGAACAAGAATTTCATCTGCATTTATAATAGTTGAAAGCCTGTGGGCCGTTATGAATACGGTTTTGCCTTCTTCGAGCCTTTCAAGTGCTTTTTGCACATAGTATTCAGCTTTTGTATCCAGTGCGCTTGTAGGCTCATCAAGTAATAAAACAGGTGCATTCTTAAGCATTGCCCTGGCTATTGCTATTCTCTGTCTTTGCCCTCCCGAGAGCTTCATCCCTCTTTCTCCCACCGGGGTTTTATAACCGTCAGTAAATTCCATAATGAAATCATGGGCATAAGCAGCTTTTGCGGCATTTATGACTTCCTCATCCGATGCCTGGGGATTTCCCAGCCTTATATTCTCCATAATGGTATCACAGAATAAATATACTTCCTGGGTAACTACCGATACCTGATTTCTCAGGGCCTTTAAGTTCCATTCCCTTATATCTTTGTCATAAAACCTTATTATTCCTCCATAGTTATCATAATAGCCAAGAATAAGCTTGTGAACTGTTGTCTTTCCGGAGCCACTGCTTCCCACCAGGGCTACTTTTTTTCCTTCGCATATTTTAAAACTGGTATCCGTTAATACGGGATTGCCATCAACGTATGAGTATCTTACGTTTTCAAACTCAATAACCGTATCATGGGGATTATCTGTGAAATCTTCACCGTCAGCTCTTTCTTCCGGGCTGTCAAGAAGCTCATACAGATGCTGGGCGCGTCCCGACTGGGTTAAAAAATCCGCCCATGAACCGCTTAGCTGACGTATTGAATTCAATAGAGGGAATAATACATTTGCAAATATAACAAGTTGCCCTATGGTAAGCCTTCCGTTTACAACAAAGATTCCCCCTATTCCATATGCCAGTGCCTGGGGTATTATGAAACTGAAAATATTAAGGCCTATGGCTTTGGAACGCATCCTGCTCATTTTTAAAGATTCTTCAACTACATCCCTGCAGGCCTTTTCAAATTTGGATGCAAATATCTTTTTCATGGCAAAAGCAATGTATATATGTATTCCTTCAAGGAAATCCCTTAAATATGAATTGTATTCAGCAATGCTTTTCTGCACATTTTTACTTGTGTCACCTATAGGTATGGATATTTTTCCTACGAAAAACCATATAATAGGAATTATTGATCCGCATATCAAAGTCAGAAGAGGGTCAATGGAACATAAAAGCCATGTGCTTGATATAAGCATTGAGGGCACAAAACTCCAGATACCTGCAATAGAATCACTGTAAAATTCCTGGAGGCTGTCTATATCATTGGCAAGTCTTGAAATTGTTTCGGCAGTATGCTTTTTTTCATAATATGATATTGGAAGCCTGTTTATCTTTTCTATTGCAAGAGTTCTGATCTTTCGTCCGGAATATACGGAATACCTTCTTCCCGTCAAGGGATTAACATAGTTTATTATTCCCCTGAGGGTTATCTGAAGAGCAATTAAAAACATAAAACTGTGAAACCGTTTAAAATCACCGCTTAATGCAACATCAATAACCGTACCCATTATCCAGCTTCCGAAAACACCAATCAAAGCACTTGAAATTCCTCCAATAAAACGGAGGAACCCCCAGCCGAAGTGTTCTTTCGTCATCCAGTAAAGTCTGCCCAGATTTTTAAAAACCTGCTTTACTGTTGTTTTTGATTTTTCATTCATATGCTTCCCCTTTTGAATCAATACCCCACCAATATGTTTTAAATAATTTGAACCTGTGTTTTATTATATAGAATTATTTTCCATATGTAAATAGTAAAATAAAACAAATAAACAATAAAACAAATTTCACTCATGACTGTCACCTCCTAGTACATGACAAAATTAAAGCTATAGCCTGTAATGATTGCAACTAGAAAAATAGTATTTTAAAAATTAAAAGATTTGAAAAGATATTGACAATTGAAAATTAAAGACATATTATATGAGTAAAAACGAATATAATCATATAGGTGGTGGTAAAGTGAAACTTGCACAGATAATAAAAGCATTGTCCGATGAAACGAGACTGCGTATTTTGAATTTGTTACGGCATGGGGAGTTATGTGTCTGTGAATTGGAGGTATTGCTCGATATAAACCAATCCAATGCCTCCAGACACCTTAACAGGCTAACAAACGCCAAGATACTGGAATTTGATAAAAGGGCACAGTATGTTTATTACAAAATCGATGAAGATGTTTTGAAAGAGCATGCTTTTATTAGGGAAATATTAGATAATGAATTAATAAAAGTAGAACGATGTAAGGAAGATTTAGAAAGACTGAAGATATATAAAGAAAGTGGTCTTTCCTGTGATGACCTAAAAGATGGGAAAGTATGCTTTGATAGCTAAATGAGATTATGAATAATTGGAGGGAGGAAGATAAGATGAAGCCAAAAGTAGCTTTTATTTGTGTACACAATTCATGTAGATCCCAGATGGCAGAGGCATTAGGGAAATTATTTGCTTCAGATGTTTTTGATTCCTATTCCGCCGGTACGGAAACAAAGCCACAAATTAATCAGGATGCTGTAGAGGTTATAAAAGATTTATACGGTATAGATATGAATGAAACCCAATACTCTAAGCTGCTTACCGATATTCCTGAAGTTGATATTGTTATAAAGATGGGCTGTAACGTTGTTTGTCCCTATTTACCTTCAAAATATGAGGAAGACTGGGGACTGGATGATCCCACCGGTAAAGATAAGGAAGAGTTTAAAAAGACAGCCCTGGCAATTGAAGAGAAAGTTAAAGATTTGGTAAAACGGATTAAAAACAATAAAATAAATTTACAGGAGGGGAATTAGGTATGTCTGAACAAAAAAATAAGGATAGTAAAGGAATAGGGTTTTTTCAGAAATATCTTACTATATGGGTAGCATTATGTATTGTAGCAGGGATTCTTATAGGACGATTTACTTAACATGTGGCATACGCAGGAATTTAAGACACTTCCTCCACTTGTATAATAAGATTAAAAGCCTATAAAGGGAGGTGGAACTATGTTTCATAAGGTTAAGAGTGTTGTCCCTCTTGATAATTTTCTTTTGTTAGTAGAGTTTGAAAATGGTAAAAAAAAGACATATGATGTTAAGCCTCTAATGAATAAATGGAGTGTTTTTAGAGATTTAAATAATGATACTCTTTTTAACTTGGTTAAGGTTGATACTGGTGGTTATGGAGTTGTGTGGAATGAATATATTGATTTAGCCTGTAACGAGCTTTGGGAAAATGGTATAAGTGTAGAGGATGTATGTCAATGATTGATTTTGGTGCATAAACTTACCCTCAATTTTGCCTTCAATCTTGCCTTGTTTTTTCATCTCTTCCATCTTATTGCGTATTGCTATCTCCATAGTATAAACCATTTCATCAACCTCCTATCTCAATAAATTAGATTTATCTTTAAATAGCTTCAATTCTTATAGAATTTTATAGCTATTTAATTTCACAAGTAATAAAACAAAAATCTTACAAAGCCCTGCCCTACCATCTGCGAAAC
>JABUEW010000116.1 GCA_013314855.1 Bacillota bacterium
CTTTAGTGTTTTCTGGCATCTGCTCATCCATATTTATTGCCAATGTTACTTTCTTTTCAGCATCTTTTTCTTCAGTCATCTCACGGGCGACTTTTTTGAAGTGTTTAATAGGGTCTGGGTATATCTTTTGTAATTCATCCAGGTAGCCTAAGGACATAATTGTGCGGTCAGTGGAATATTTTTTTACCGGGTCTCTGTATTTTTCCGCAATGGACAAGAAGATCCTGCCGGTCTTTTTAATGGGGACCTGTTTAAGATACACGTAAAGCACCTCCCGAACTTATTTTTTCGTCTGTGTTTTACGTATATTATATCATATTATTCCAAATTATGCTACATAAATATGCAAAAAAATAAAAAAAATTTAGAAAAAAGCCCTTGATATACAAGGACTACAAGTTTTGCTTCCAATATTTAGGTGTTAAACTAGGGAATACCATGCACACAGATTAATTTATGCGAGGTAATTTTTTAACAAAAAAATTGCAAACTTCTACTTGACACAAACTTGACACAAACTTAACTTGATATTTTCAGTTGTAAATATTATAGTATATATGCTATAATTACCATAACATGGAGTATCTATATAGTTTATTTTACTTTTGCATAAGTACTATAAATAAAACTGTTTAGATTCATACAGTACCAGTTTTTCACTTACTGAAATCAGTTCGATTGACCTGATAGGGGGGGCAAAATTTGATAAAGGGCATTGAGTACATAAAACAGAGAAAAACAATTTTTATTAAGACATTCATTTCTTATATAGTTATTTTTACCATACCTTTTTTTTCTCTCGGATTAACCAATTACTACTTGATGGTCAATATCAATATGGAACAAACTGAAAACACATATATTAGCGCTTTAGAGGATATCAAAAATTCTACCGACAGAAATTTCGACTCATTGAACGTTTTTGCAGTACAACTTTCCTATATTCCTTGGGTTAACAAGTTTATGAATATGGGCGGCAGTAGCCTAAGTTACGATCGTGTAAGTGTTATCGACATTTTAAACAGCATGCAGGAATTGACCATATACAATTCGACTTATGAATTTGTAAGTGATATTGCCATATTGTTTAACAATAAGGATACTATTCTTTCTACAAGGGGAAAAGAAAATATCAACCAATTTTTTACCGACATTTTTCGTTATAAAAATATTGATGTATCTGAATGGAACCGGCTTCTTTCCCAATATAACAACAGGTTTCTAATTTTACCCCAGAATGTAAGTGTTTCGAACCAGCCCCGCAGGATACTTACATATATACAATCACTTCCTCCAGGTGATAAAAGCTTTAAAGCGACATTAATCTTGTTTATTGACATAGAGAAGCTGAACAGTAGTATGGAAAAAGCTTCAATACTGCAAAACGGTTCACTTTATGTATTAGATGAAAATAATAATTTTATTACTGGATTTAATGTTGACGATAAAATAAAATCCTTTGTTTCCACGCAGAAATATAAAAATATAAAAGGAGGTCTGGGGAACAACTTCAAGTTTTCTGATAATGAAAGGTATGCAATTTTCTATTGCACATCTGACAGCAATGGCTGGAAATATGTAGCTGCAATTCCCATAGGTGCTGTCATGTCCAAAATTAATTATATAAGGATTGTTACAGTATTGCTCTCCCTTGCATATCTTATGATAGGATTTGGTGTGTCATACTATGTGACTATGAGAAACTATAAGCCCCTCGATAGAATTATAGAGTTGATACGTTCTAGGCTATCTCACGAGAGAGTTGTGGAAAATGAATTTATGTTTTTGGAAAACGCAATTTATTCAATGTTTGCCAATGTAAACAGGAATATGAGCGAAATACACCTATACAAACCTTTAGCTAGGAATACCTGCTTGGTAAAGCTTTTAAAAGATGGGATAGATAGTGATGGCAGTCTTCTCAAAATAATGGACATGCTGGAAATTACATTCTATTATGACTATTTCATGGCTGTTTCACTGCTTTTAGCTGAAGATGGCTTCTTTTCCGAAACCGATTACAAAAACATTTCATCAGAAATTGCCTCGCATAATTCCCTTGTTTATTTTGCTGAAATCGATGCAAGAAATAAGGCAGTTATTTTTAACATGGAAAAGCCTGAATCAGCTAGAACGCTGGTCTATATTCTGAGTAAATACCTCATTGATGCATCCTTTATTTATAGGGCAATAGGGGTAGGAAAAGTTTATGATGACATCAATAGTTTGCATAAATCGTATGAAGAAGCAGTAGTTGGAATTGATTATAGGTTTGTAAATGGAGAAAGGAGTACGGTCTTTTTTGATGATATAAACGATAAGGATGATATGGTTGACAATATTCCCGAGGAGGAGATAAGTAATTTTATTAAGAGCTGTAATGTAGGCAGTGCCCTAGAATTAGCCAGAGAGACTATCTATCAGAGCATGAGAAATCGCCAATTGTCTTTAGGCACTATAAGATTTATGTGTTACAGTTTGGCTGCAATAGCTTTGAAGGCATTGGAAGATATGAATATAGAAGAGAAGGTTTCTATAAGTTTGAAGGAAATCCTTATCACGGACAATATTGAAGAGATGATGGAAACTATAGAGGAACTCTATAAGTCTGTATCTGCACTAATATCTAGAGAAAAGGAAAGCCATAATTCACAGCTTATTCAGGAAGTTATAGAATACATAAATAACAATTATGCTGATCATAACCTGTCACTAACACAGATTGCTGAAATATTTGGAGTATCTGCTTCTTATTTAAGTAGATTTATAAAAAACCAGATAGGATATAACTTTGTAGATTTTTTGAACAAGAAAAGAATTGAGGCTGCAAAATCTCTTTTACTGAGTGACCGGACTATTCTGGAGGTTGCCCGTGAGGTTGGATTTGATAATGACATTACATTCAGGAGACTTTTCAAAAAGTACACAGGATTGACTCCGAGTAAATTTAGAGGAATAAATTTAGAGGAATCTAACTAGGTTTTAAAGAAATATGATGCTTATGAACCTTGAGAACTCAACCTCACATTAGTAAAATGTGACAAGATGCGATGATTTGTGCTATAATAATACATATATAGCAATTATTGTAATGTCATTTTTGGAAAAGTAGTGGAAGAATATATAAATGAAAGAACAATACATATGATATGAGATACCTTAATATTCATTTCAATGGGCCTGATGATAGATGGAAGTAAATTCAATGAAAAGCATGGAGCAAAATTGAAATTTCACTATACTTCTAAACATGCTTCGTGGGTAAATCAGATAGAAATATTCTTTCCAATACTCCAATAGAAAGGTGCTTGAAACTATCAAGCTTTAAGTTCAAAAAGGAACTTAAAGAAATGGTGATAAAATTTATTAAGATCCGGAATGATAAAAGAAGGGTACGCTTTTAAAATCATCATTATATAATCTGTTACGGTACTCATTTCTAGTAAACCTGCCTAGGTCTTTAGCTTTATTGTTTTTATATATACGGACTGCTTATTATACCAAAAACTCATTTGTAAAAAAATTTATGTTCAAAATCAAAATATGTTTGTTGACAGTCTTTAAGTTTCAGGCTTATCTTTAAAACGAAAGGAGTTCAGCTTTGCTGAACACTAAAAATAATATTATTAAATGGGGGGTTATTATGAAAAAGTTAATTGCAAAAATATTAACTGTACTCGTGGTTGTGGCTCTTATATTACCGGGATGCCAAAAAACTGAAAAGGCAGAACCTGAAACCGGAACAGTGCAGAAACAGCCAACTGCAGCTCAGGGGGCGACAGGTCCTCAGAATCCTATGCCAATTGTGACAGATGGGTCGGTAACATTGTCAGTAGCAACATCAGATAATCCATATGCAGCAGCCAGTCTCACTCAGAATCTTCCGGTATGGTAGGAGATTGAAAAAATCACTGGCATAAAAATAAAATGGGATGTTGTTCCTTCAAGTCAGTATAAAACTGTAATGCAGACTAGACTATCTTCCGGTACAAATCTTCCTGATATAATAGATATGCCAGTCGATACTTATAAATACGGAAAAGATGGATTGATTATACCTTTGGATGATCTAATTAAGAAATATGGATTTTATGCAACGATAGCTTTCAAAAAGAAGCCTTTTCTTCCTGCATTGATGAAAACTCCCGATGGAGTTACATACCATCTCTCGGGTGCCAGAGATGAGGAAATAGCAGCAGGACCTTATGGATGGCTTATAAGAAAAGATTGGCTTGATAAATTGAAGCTAAGTGAACCTAAAACAATAGATGACTGGTATAATATCTTGAAAGCATTCAAGGAAAACGATCCTAATGGAAATGGACAGCCTGACGAAATCCCGATAACAAATAATTACGGTATAGCACAAATGTTCAACTGGGGAAATGCTTGGGGTCTGCACCTACGCTTCAGTAAAGGATTTTATCCTGATAAAGACGGTAAAATCCAATACGAGTGGTTAGAACCAAGAGCGAAGGAAGTGATCGTGTTTTTGAATAAGCTGTATAGCGAAGGTCTTTATGATAAGGAATGTGCTATTAACACGTCGGAACAGCAATTATCCAAAGTAGTCAGGAACCTAGCTGGTTCGGCGATAGAATGGCAGGAATCCACTACAATGTGGAACAACAAGTTGAAGGAGTCAGGAGTTAATGATGCGAATTGGATAATGACCAATATACCCTCTGGCCCTAATGGATACCAGGGACATATAGAAACTATCGGTTACGCTAATGGAATGGTTTCCATATCTAAGGATTGCAAGAATCCTGAAGTGGCTTTCAGATGGCTCGATTTTGTGATATACAGCTCAGAAAGTGTCAAACTGCGGACAGTTGGAATAGAAGGGATATCATACACTGTCGAGAATGGAGAAATCAAGATGACCGACTTTGTACTGAAAAATCCTGATGGTTTGGGTCCTGTAGAAGCCATAAGGTCAATAGGTGCTTGGCAGTATTTTCCGATGGTATTGAGTGCGGAGCTGACAGGCAAATTAAAGCTTAGCAATCCTTTGCATAAAGAAAGGGCCAAGTCAATTGAAAAGCAAATTGTACCAAGAGTAGAATTCGCAATAAATACAGATGAGGAATTTACAAAAATTAATAGAAAGCTGACCGATATCTCTACTTACAGGGATGAAATGATTACTAAATTCATAATAGGAGAGGAACCTATAGAAAATTGGGACAAATTCACAGGTATGCTAAAGAGTATGGGTATAGATGAAATACTCCAAGTGAGACAGACGCAGTATGACAGACTTCAGAGCTATGCTAAAGAGTATGGGTATAGATGAAATACTCCAGATGAGACAGACACAGTATGACAGGCTTCAGAAAAACTAATAATATAAGGCTGGTGCATGTACTATTATACAGTACATGCACCTCCATCATAGAAAATAGAAAGGATTAAAGTCATATGTTCAATAAATATGTAAACAATATAGCGTCCAATAAATATGTAAACAATAAAGCGGCGGAAGGTCCATTAATTAAAGTGCAGAGTGCATTATCGTGGCTGTGCCGAAATATTGCCAGGGACAAATATCTCATACTGCTGGTTTTATTTCCTGTGATCTATTTCATAGTATTTCATTACATTCCTATGTACGGAGTAATTATAGCCTTTAAAGATTTTTCTCCTTCAAAAGGCATTTTGGGCAGTCCGTGGGTAGGCTTACGTTGGTTTTATGAATTTTTCAACTCTAATTATGCTTTCAGGCTTATCAGAAATGTTTTACTATTGAATTTGTATAACCTTGTTTGGGGCTTTCCAATTCCAATCATGTTTGCCCTGCTTTTAAATGAACTTAAGAATGGCTTGTTTAAAAGAATAGTACAAACTGTAAGTTATCTTCCTCATTTTATTTCTGTAGTAGTAATAGTGGGAATGGTAGTGATCTTTCTTTCGCCATATGGCGGAATAATAAATGTAATTATTGAAAAATTGGGATATAAAAGTATTAACTTTATGAGTAAACCAGAATGGTTCAGGACTATATACATAGCAACGGGAATATGGCAAGAATTCGGATGGAATTCAATCATATATTTGGCAGCATTATCATCAATAGATCCACAATTATATGAAGCAGCAAAAATTGATGGGGCTTCAAGGTGGAAGCAGGTTATACATATAACTTTACCTGGATTAGCACCGACAATAATCATTCTATTTATCCTTCAGGTAGGACGCATGATGAAAGTAGGATTTGAGAAAATAATTCTGATGTATAATCCTGCAACTTATGAGGTGTCCGATGTCATTTCTCCTTATGTTTACAGAGTAGGCTTATTGGGTGGGGAGTTCAGTTTTGCGAGTGCTGTAGATCTTTTTAATTCAGTTATCAACTTTATTCTGCTGGTTTCAGTTAATAAGTTGAGCAAGAAACTGACAGATATAGCTTTGTGGTAAAAAGGTAGAATGATACCATATTTGGTTATTATTTGTTGAAATGCTTAAAAGATTTTAGGTATAAACCGAATTTGAGGTGTAATAGTTGTGGTAATTTATCCCACGGCGAATTGAAAATATTTTGGAATTTAATGGAGAATATTGAAGGTAAAGCAGAAAATGCTTGACCTAAAATATAGAATTTGGAAGCTCTATGACTTTAAAAATTCATACTAAAAAGTGGGAGGCTTGAAATATGCTTGATATTGGAAGGTTAAAGAGAAAGATATTTGATGTGTTTATTTATATAATAATGTGCCTTGTTATAGTAATATGCCTCTATCCCATAGTATATGTATTCAGCATGTCCATAAGTTCTCCATTGGCTGTTGCAAAGCAAGAAGTATGGCTGTTGCCTAAAGGGTTTTCACGGGGAGCATATAAACTGGTGTTTGATAACCCTGACATATGGAGAGCATATTATAATACAATATGGTATACTTTAATTGGCACTATAGTTAATGTTATCATGACGGTTGCTCTTGCGTACCCATTGTCCAGAAAGAGCTTCTTTGCGAGAGAACCCATCATGTTTTTCATAACCTTTACTATGTTTTTCAGTGGAGGCATCATACCGTCCTTTATTCTTATAAACAAGCTGGGATTGTATAATACCCGCTGGGCTTTAATTATACCAGGAGCTATAGGAGTATTTTATGTAATCATTGCTAGGACTTATTTTGAAACGATACCTGAGAGCCTGATAGAGTCAGCGAAACTAGATGGAGCAAACGAGGTAACAATCCTATGGAAGATAATAATGCCCCTATCCATGCCAATTATAGCAGTCCTAATTCTTTTTTACGCAGTGGGGCACTGGAATAGCTATTTCAGTGCGTTAATCTATCTGCCTAACCAGAAACTGCAACCTCTTCAGCTATACCTCGTGAAGATACTCATTGAAAACACCCAGGACCTTGCAGCTAATATGCTGCCTGGAGAGCAGAAAAGTTTGGCTACAATGCAGATAAAGTACGCCGTCATTATGGTTGCAGTAGTTCCTATTCTGTGTGTTTATCCTTTTCTCCAGAAGTATTTTGTCAAAGGCGTAATGATAGGAGCTATAAAGGCATAGAGAAATACATGAGAATATAAAGAATTTTGACCAATCAATTGCAATAAAAGACAAATTTTCTGACAAAATTGTCCATATGCAAAGATATTTCGTAGAGATAAAATAAAATATAAATGAAACTATCAAGCATTTTAAAAATACCTCAAAGTGGACGAGAATGTATTTGTGTACTTCACTAATCTAATTTTATTATAAAGGAAAGGATGATTAATTGTGAGTGAAAAAATAGTCTGGCTTCCATATGACCTAGCAGAGAATTTTATGATAGATGCCTTCAAGGCTATAGGAGTTCCGGAAGAAGACGCAAAAATATGTGCAGACGTACTTATTACAGCTGATAAATTGGGAATAGATTCTCATGGCGTTGGGCGCTTCAAAACAATATATTATGACAGAATAAAAGAAGGCATTCAAAATCCTGTAACAAATTTTGAAATAATTAAAGAAGGTTATACTACTGCAGTTGTTGACGGACATGATGGAATGGGACATGTAATAGGCAAAAAAGCAATGCAAATAGCTATTGATAAGGCAAAAAAATATGGAATGGGGATGGTTGCAGTAAGAAATTCTAACCATTACGGAATAGCTGGTTATTATGCTCTCATAGCAGTAGAAGAAGGAATGATAGGTATAACTGGGACAAATGCAAGGCCATCAGTAGCACCAACATTTGGTGTAGAGAATATGTTAGGAACAAACCCATTGACATTTGGAATACCTACAGATGAAGAATTTCCCTTTCTGCTTGACTGTGCTACTTCTGTGTCTCAGAGAGGGAAAATAGAAATGTATGATAGGGCAAATAAAGATATACCTGTAGGATGGGTAATAGATGAGAATGGAAATTACAGGACAGATACAAAGCAAGTACTTATAGATTTAACAAAAGGTAAAGCTGCACTGACACCACTAGGAGGAATAGGAGAAGAAGGTGCTGGTTACAAAGGATATGGATATGCAACAGTTGTGGAAATACTTTCTTCAGCCTTGCAAGAAGGAGCATTTCTCAAGATGCTTAGTGGATTTGATGAGAATGGGAATAAAGTTCCATACAGGCTTGGTCACTTCTTTATTGCAATAGACATAAGTGCATTTACAGAACTTGAAAAATTTAAGAAGACAGCGGGAGATATATTAAGACAACTAAGAGCATCAAAGAAAATGCCGGGACATGATAGAATATACACTCCCGGAGAGAAGGAATATATAACAATGCAAGAAAGGAAGGATAAGGGAGTACCTTTTAATGAAGCTCTCCAGAGGCAATTCATACAGGTTAGAAATGAACTTGGATTGACACAGTATAAATTCCCATTTGAACAATAAGCGGTTTTTATCAAATATTTTGGTTAGAAAATATAAGCAGGAGGAATTTAGTAATGACTCAATTAAAAGAAGAGGCGTTAAAGCTTCATAAAGAATGGAAAGGAAAAATTGAAGTAATAAGTAAAGTACCTGTTGCAAATAAGAGAGATCTTTCTCTTGCATATACTCCAGGAGTTGCAGAGCCTTGCTTAGAAATCCAGAAAGATATAAATCTTTCTTATAAGTACACAAGAAGGTGGAATCTTGTAGCAGTTATTACAGATGGTACTGCAGTACTTGGGTTAGGAGACATAGGTCCGGAAGCTGCAATGCCGGTTATGGAAGGTAAATGCGTGCTGTTTAAGGCCTTTGGTGATGTGGATGCTTTCCCACTTTGTATAAGGTCAAAAAATGTTGATGAAATAGTAAACACTATAAAGCTTATATCAGGAAGTTTTGGAGGAATAAATCTGGAGGACATATCTGCTCCGAGATGCTTTGAGATAGAAAGAAGGCTTAAAGAAGAGTGCGATATTCCAATATTCCATGACGATCAGCATGGTACGGCCGTTGTAGTGTTGGCAGCACTGATGAATGCGCTTAAAATAGTAAACAAGAACATTAAGGATATATCGGTAGTGATAAACGGCTCAGGAGCAGCAGGTATAGCTGTAACAAGGCTTTTAATGAAAATGGGTTTGAACAATGTAATATTGTGTGATAGACAAGGAGCAATTTATGAAGGAAGAGAAGGTTTAAATCCAGAAAAGGAAGAGATGGCAAGAATTACAAACTTTGAAAAGAAGAAAGGTACACTACGGGATGTCATAGCAGCTGCTGATGTGTTTATAGGGCTATCTGCTCCCAGAATAGTGACGAAGGAAATGGTGAAGAGCATGGCTAAGGACCCTATAATTTTTGCTATGGCAAACCCTGTGCCTGAAATAATGCCAGATGAAGCCAGGGAAGCTGGTGCGGTGGTAGTGGGAACAGGGAGATCAGATTTTGCAAACCAGATAAACAACGTGCTGGCATTCCCGGGAATATTTAGGGGAGCTCTGGATGTAAGGGCAAGGGATATCAATGATGAGATGAAGATAGCGGCAGCTAAAGCTATAGCTTCATTAGTAAGTGATGAGGAGTTAAATCCTGAGTATATTATACCAGCACCATTTGACATGAGAGTTGGAAAGGCAGTCGCGGAAGCAGTTGCTAAAGCTGCCAGAGAATCAGGTGTAGCAAGGTAATTAACATTGAAGGTGAATGAAATGAGTAGGAAGTATGTAATTACCCTTGACCAGGGTACAACCAGTTCAAGAGCTATTATTTTTGATTCTGAAGGTAGAGTTATTGGTTCTGTCAGTAAGGAACAATCACAAATTTACCCGAATCCAGGTTGGGTAGAACACGATCCGGAGGAGATATGGCAAAATCAAATAGAAGTAATGATAGAAGTACTTGAGAAGTGTAGTGTTAATGCGAAAGATATCCTAGCCATTGGTGTAACCAACCAACGAGAAACAGTTTTGTTATGGGATAAAAACACAGGTAAACCTGTATATAATGCTATTGTTTGGCAGTGTAGAAGGACTGCAGGAATTTGTGAACAGCTTAAAAAGGACGGACTAGCAGAAGAAGTGCGCAAAAAGACAGGCCTAGTAATAGATGCCTATTTCTCAGGAACAAAAATAAAATGGGTTCTTGAAAATATCCCGGGTGTGAGAGAAGAAGCAATAAAAGGAAACATTTGTGCAGGTACCATTGATACATGGCTTATATGGAAGCTTACAGGTGGGAAGGTACATGCTACCGACTTCTCAAATGCTTCAAGGACAATGTTGTTTAACATAAATACACTTAAATGGGATGATGAGCTCCTTAAGATGTTAAATATTCCTGAGGTTATTCTCCCGGAAGTTAAGCCTTCGTGTACTATATTTGGTTACACGGATAGCAAAATTCTAGGCAAAGAAATACCTATAGCATCTGTCATTGGAGATCAGCAAGCTGCTTTGTTTGGTCAGATATGTTTTGAAGAAGGTATGGCTAAAAATACCTATGGTACAGGCTGCTTTCTATTGATGAATACAGGTAGGAAGGCTGTTTTGTCAAAAAATAATTTACTGACTACTATAGCTTGGGGAATAGAAAATGAAGTCGATTATGCTTTAGAAGGTAGTGCATTTATTGGTGGAGCAATTATACAGTGGTTAAGAGATGGACTAAAGATCATTAAGACGGCAAAAGAGTGTGATGAATTAGCTGAAAGAGTTAATGATACAAAGGGAGTATATTTTGTTCCTGCTTTTGTTGGAATGGGTACACCATATTGGGATATGTATACTAGAGGAGCAATATTGGGTTTAGTAAGAGAAGTAACACGGGAACATATTGCAAGAGCTGCTCTTGAGTCTATTGCATATCAAGTTAAGGATATCGTCGAATGTATGAAGGAAGATGCACATTGCGATATCAAGTCTCTTAAGGTTGATGGTGGAGCTAGTGTAAGTAATGTTATGCTGCAGTTCCAGTCTGATATATTGCGTGTAAATGTATATAGACCTAAAGTGGTTGAAACCACAGCGCTTGGAGCTGCATTTATGGCTGGATTGCATATAGGTATGTGGTCAAGTAAGGAAGAAATTTCTAAAAGATGGACTGCTGATAGAGTTTTTACACCCCAGATGAATGAAGAGTACTGTAAAAAGCTATACAAAGGCTGGAAAAAAGCTGTAGAACGTTCTCTTAAGTGGGTTGAAGAGTAAAATTTAATAAAAATAATAAAAATAATGAAGAGGAGGTTATATTATGAAATATTTCACAAAAAAGTTAGTTAATTTTTTTGTGGCAACGGCAGTGATGCTAGGGACATTAGGCATTGGGAGTTCTGCGACCGCTACCGCAGCAACCATTAAGGTAATGACCTATAATATTCATAGTGGTATTGGAACAGATGGTGTATTAAACCTGGATAGGATAGCGAGTGTAATCCAAGCAGAAAATCCGGATATCGTTGCTCTCAATGAGGTAGATAAAAATACTACTCGAAGTGGTATGGTTGATCAAGCCCAATACTTAGCAAATAAATTGGGTATGTATTATGTTTTTGGAAAATCTACGAATATGTTTGGAGGAGAATATGGTAATGCGGTTTTAAGCAAAACTCCTATTAGTTCTTATACGGTCCACAATTTGACAAGTGTGGGAGAACAAAGAACGTGTTTGGAAGTTCAGACACAAGTTAACGGCACAACAATTAATTTCTTTGTTACTCATCTGGGATTAGATTCAAATGAAAGAATTACACAAGTGGATGAAATTAAACAGTTGGTTGCTAACAGGACAGGACCTAAAATAGTAGTTGGAACTTTTCAAGATAGCCCTACAGGTACGCCAGTGCAGTCAATGTTATATGATTTTAGAGATGCTTTTGCAGTAGCAGGAACGAGTTCGGGGTTTACTAATGCAAATCCTAATGTTACTGTACGAAATAGCTATATCTTTATCGGTAAAAATTATGCAACTAATATAACCAATTGTACTGTTCCAAGTACTACATCAGCTCGAACAGGTTCTACTCATCGACCTGTTGTTTCTATTGTAAACTGGTAGAAAGTATAAATGAGGGTGTCTTTTTTGTAGACACCCTCTACAAACCTTAAATTTTTTGTTGTGTTTTGCACACTCAGAGATGAAGCTTATAATATGGCAATAACCACATACGATACCGTACTGGATATATACAGAAACCCATCAAAGATTGTACCAAAAATAATTCCTGAAACCAGAAGGACTAAAAGTCATTCATTCTTT
>JABUEW010000117.1 GCA_013314855.1 Bacillota bacterium
ATTTTATCATTTCTATATCTTCAGGACTAAATGTCCTACCTGAAAATGTTCTATTAGTATTGTTCATGACTTGATTACCTACCTCCCCCAAGTCTACTATACAATACTAATCTTGTACGTGTCCAACTCGGTTTTGCGAAAATATTTTTTTGCTACTCTCTATAACTCTTGTTTTCTCTTTCTTTTAAATTCGTGCTTCATCTCTGTACAAATGGACAGGGCCAGGTAAAATTTCGTGCAGGTATACATTACTTAAAACACAATAACGCCTGCAATTGCTTGCAAGCGTTACAATTTCAGCAAAACCTCGACAAAGAGAAGCAAAGCATACCTACCTTGTCAGCAGTTCATATATTATGGTATTACATTGTTAGAATTCCATTTGGTGTATCTACTATCATTAAAACATTTTCCTCTTTACCCGTTAATGCATTAATGTATACGATAAAATCCTGGTTATTAAACTTACCTTTAAATTCATACGTAAACAATTCAGTCTTATAGTCTGTGGGTATAATTGCAAGTCCTGAACTAATTATGTTTATCCTGTTGTTTATCTTTGCCCTGGCCTGCTCCATTGTAATTGCAGGACTCGGAATGTCTCTTACTCTATGAGATGAAAGGTATCCTTTAGCTTCCAAGCCTATAATTTCTCCTGTATCAAGGGCTATCTTGAGTTTTATTAAATCCGGATATGCTATCACATCATCCTGCTTATATGCATAGTTTATTGTAGCAGTATTATCTTCACTTAAATAATAAGTGTCTACCATACTCTTAAATCCACGGCTCTCCAGGAAGGATTTCCCTATGGCCTTGGCTTTGTCGATATCAATTTTCTTTTCATTAACCGGCCTGTTATATATCATCCAAAAAGGATGTCCTCCCTTTTGTGTTATATCAATAACTGCAGTTTGGTTATCAGGGACATTTTTAAACTTTACAGTAAAACTATAAGTTTTAATTGGCCCAGTATCATTTTTTCCCGTATTTTCAACAGACTCCACCTTATCTTTGCCAAAAAATTCAACCACCCTTTGTTTTGCCTGCTCTATATTCAACACTTCTCCTGTTACACCTTTAGGTTGTGCAGTAACAAGATGGTCCGAAAACGGGCCGTCATATATAAGACGGGGGTATTCCTGGAATGTTTTGTCAATGTTTTCAAATTGTTGTGCCGTAATATTTGCAGATGTCCTTTTAAATATACTGGGTCCTTTTTGGGCCAGCTCTCCCCATTTTATCCTGCCTGAAGCAATCTGCCCCTGAAGTTCGTCAAGGCTTCTATTAAGAGATGCTGCAAATCCATGCAGATTCTCAATAGTTTTGTATTCATCATCTGATATGTTTTTTCCTGACATGGTGTTGTTATTTAAAGAGTATGCAAAATCTCCCACCTGTGCAAGGAACTTTGAAGTATTTGCCAGTACATGCTGGTCAACAGGCAATTGACCAAGATAAGCCTGGGCAAAATTGGCCTGTCTCCATGCTTCCTGTAGAATAGCAGATGTTTTTTCCGGGGTTGAAGTAATCAAAGACTTTAGTAATAACGTTTCAACATTATTAACATATCCTATCATATCATAAAGTGCCCGATTATACTGGTTATCTAGTTGTTGTCTTAAACTGGCAGCATGTTTGTATTGGTATATACCCCATATTGCTACTGCTGCAATTACTACAATAACAATACTATACATTTTTCTGTCGCTTAGCCTTCTTTTAAAATCCTGGAGTTTATCTCTAAATCCCAAAATACCACCTCCACTATTATTTTCCAAAATAATGTTTGCCTATTTTCTTTACTATTTGTCTGCTCCAAATCCATTTACTTGTTGCTGTCGCAGGGTTCCAGTAGTATACACATCCATTTGTAGGATCCCAACCATTCAATGCATCCCTGGCCGCCTTTACTACGCTTGAATTTGGGTCAATAGCTACATTTATCTGTCCATTGGATACTGCTGTAAATGCTCCCGGTTGATATATCACACCGGCTATTGTTTTAGGGAATCTTGGATCTCTGGTCCTGTTCAATATTACCGCCCCAACTGCTACCTGCCCCTCATAAGGTTCTCCCCTGGCTTCTCCATTAATGGCCCTTGCAAGAAGCTGCTCATCGCTTACTCCTCTTCCCTGGGCATACGCCGTACCCGTTTTTATAATCTCTGTAGTATTAACAACCATTAATACAAGTAAAAAAATAAATATTATAAAGGATATAGTAAATATTCCCGTTTTTTTCAATAGTTTCATCCTCCTTTACAACTGATATTTTTTGCATTTTATAAAAAAATATACATGTCTGCATCAACTATAAACTTCCGGCGCATAATTATTTACAAGAGCATTCCTGTAGTAAATGAAATGGAGGCACAATATTATCCGGAGGTGGTGTTATTTGGACATATTATTTTTGTCAGTTTCAACTGGTGGAGGTCATATAAAAGCTGCAGAAGCTTTAAAGGAATATGTAAAAGAACAGTATCCAGGTTCAAGATGCCTGATTGTGGATACTTTTAGGTATATTAGCCCTCTTGTGGACAAATTTATAGTTGGAGGTTATCTTAATATGATAAAAAAAATACCCTTTTTATACGGCAGCCTATATAAATTATCGGAAAACAATAAAAATATAATTGACATGACCTATACTATAAGCTGTCTGTTTTCATACAAATTAATACCATTAATCCGGAATTTCAATCCTTCAATTATCGTATGCACCCATACATTACCTCTTCAAATGGTTTCCCATCTAAAGCAGGAAAAAATGATATCAGTGCCTATAGCTGCCATAGTAACAGATTTTGTCCACCATCCTTTTTGGAAACTGGAAAATGTAGATGCGCTAATTGTGCCTCATGATAAAATAAAGCTTGAAATGATACAGGCAGGAATTCCTGGAAATATAATTTATCCTTATGGTATTCCCATATCCGAAGGGTTTCTTAAAAAATATGACAGAAAAAAATTTTTAAGAGCTCTTGGACTAGAAGACAAATTGACAGGATTGATAATGGGAGGAAGCCTTGGAATAAGGTCGGTATATAATTCTTTTGAAATGCTTGTAAAGTCTAAGAGAGGTATGCAAATTATCGTGGTTACCGGTAAAAACACTACACTAAAAAAGCGGATTGAAAGCCGTTTTCCTCTTTACTGTAGTAATTATAGCAATAACGGTAATAATTATAGCAATATTTATAACAATAATTATAATCAAAAAGCTATCAGGGTGTTTGGGTATACAAATATAATACCATGCCTTATGGATATATCGGACTTTATTATTACAAAACCGGGTGGTATGACAATTTCCGAAGCCCTTGTTAAAGGACTGCCTATATTTTTAACTTCGCCAATCCCAGGGCAGGAAGAAAGAAATTCTCATTTTCTTGTCAGCAGTGGCGCAGCAATAGAAATCAAACCTGGTGACGATCCGGACTACGCTTTGGCTAATACGCTGGACAATACTTCAAAGTTGAAAAATATGAAAGAAGCAGCAAAATATCTGGCCCGTCCATATTCGTGCTATGATACGGCATTGCTGTTAGAAAAGCTGGCAACCGTTAAACATTAGGCTAAACATTAGGCATTTTTATCACATTTACCCCTCTGCATATTTCCCTGGCAATATCAACTTCTCTTTTTTTACATGTAAACATTATAATCTGCCTCCCATTAGACATTTCATTTATAAGTTTCAAGGTTTCTTCAACCCGTACATCGTCAAATTGAGTAAATACTTCATCCATTATAAGGGGGAGGCTTTCTTCTTTTTGTGAAATCAAATCAACCATAGCAAGCCTTAAGGCAAGGTACATCTGGTCTATTGTACCGCCGCTAAGTTGCAGTACAGGAACTATATCTACCCTTTCGGGACCCAGAACTTTCAACATTAACTTGTCGTCAGCTCTTAAATCTTTATATTTCCCGCCTGTAATTTGTTTTATATAATATCCCATTCTATCATTCAATGCCGGCATATAGTCTCTTTGTATTTCAAGGCTTGCCTCTTTCAGGACTTCCAGGGCTTTAGACAAAGAAAACTGTATCCCTTCCAGTTTCTTTTTTTCTATCTCCAGTTCTTCTATCTCTTCAATAGTTCTCTGCAATTGGTCATCATCATAATCTGAAGTGTTAAGAATTGTCTCATATTCCTTCAATTTTAAAGTTAATGCAGCCTCTTCTTCCCTAGCTCTTTCATACGAAATCTCCCAATTTTTCTCCATTTCAATTAAGCAAGTAATGATTTTCTCCTGGTCGTCGTCCTCTTCGTGCAAAAACTGTATAAGTTGTGAATTGTCTTCAGACTTTAATGTTCCAATTAAAGAGAGAAGCCTTGCCTTATAATCCCAAATATCTTTTTCAATTTTCTCAACTTCCCGCTCAAGATCCTCTATTCCGCTAACATTTGAATTCGTAAGATAAGAAGCTCTTTTTAGTTGAATATTTGTGCTGTTTTCCAACTCTTTAAGTCTTTGTTTAAGGGTTTTGAATTCTTTCATTTTTGTTTTTCCTTCATCAAGGGCAGTTTTCACTTTGAAAAACTCTTTAAAACTCCCAACGCCGAAACTTTCCAAAATACAATCAAGCTCTTTTCTGCTGGAATCATACTTCTGCATTATATTTTTTATATAAGTATCCAGAGAACTTTTTTTCTTTTTAAGGTTTAAGTATTTTTTATTTACCCTATTTTTTAAAAATAACAATATGGCCGGCACAACTAATGCTATTATTACGCCAAAACCCGGAAGGATTGCAGGCAAAAATCCGCTTTTAAATGCCTGCCTTCCGGCAGCAATCAATCCTGCTGCAAAAAGTAAAGAGATAGCAATACCGGCATTTAATATTTTTTTTATTTTATTGGCTCCGGTTATTTTTTCGTCTAGAATTCTACTGTTTTCTTTACATTTTACCCATTCATCCTTTAAACTGTTAATTTCATCCATAAGGCCAATAACTTCTTCTTCATTAACCGCCGTATTCAATCTATCCATCATACAAATTGATGAAAACTGTAATGAGTCAGAACAGAAAAGTGTCCTATCGCCCTGGTTTTCCTTAATTTTCAAAAGTACATCTTTGGACTCATTTTCAAGTACCTTCAAGTCCTCTTCAATTTCTCTCAATTCTGCTTCAGTTTTTTTAAGCTCGTACAGTCCCTTGGCAATTTTGATGGATTCTCCTAAAATATCCAGCAGCTTTTTTTTCTTTTTATTCTCTATCATCAATCTTTTAGTTTCATTAAGACATGCTTCTATCTCAACAAGATTTTCCCTTTTACTTTTAAGGTCATGAGATATTTCATTGAGTTGGTTAAGTCTCCGGTTTACTTTATCAAGGGGCCGAGTCGACGATTTCTCCGTCCCCACATAAGTTTTAAGAGCACCCTTTAATGCCTTTTCTGCAGTTTTAAATGAAATATCTTCAAACCCTGTTTCACTTACATTCATAAGCTTGTTAATTATTTCTTCTTTTCCGCTAATGTCAACTTTTGCCTCCATCTGCTTAATGAACAGGGTTTTTTCAAAACATGTTTCATTTAGGCCCAGGTGTTTTTCTGCAAACTTTATCCTTTTATCTCTTCCTGTTTCAAAAGCATGTGTTATATCATTGAAGGAAGAATCCAAAATATAGACAGAATTATCGTTGAAGTTTCTATTCACCATATAAAAAGACCCATCATTAAGAATATACTCCATAAAACCGCCATATTGATTGCCTTCCCAGGGTTTAAACCGTTTAATGGGCGGTATTACTCCTTCCCTTTCTCTTCCTCCCCTAAGGCCGTAGAACATACCTTTAATGAACCATTGGACTGTAGACTTTCCCGCTTCGTTTTTCCCATATATTATATTAAAACCGTCGGTAAATTCAATTTCTAAATCTTTCAGCCTGCCGAAACCTCTTATCCCCAGCTTCTTAATTATCAATTTGCATCAACCTATCCTTCTTGGTTACCAAATTACATCAACCTGTCCTTTTTCAATTGCCTGAATTCCGTAATATAAAGATTTTATCAAAAGCTCTTTTTCATAAGTATCTTGGGTTTTCTCAATAAGCTCAAGAAGCTTTTTAGTAAACAGGCCTTTTAATCCTGTCTCTTTTTTGATTTCTTCAAAATCATAATCCGGCACTGCCTCATTTTTTACCTTTATATAGAATACTTTATCTTTAAAACAAGAAAAAATATATTCTGTATCAACCTTGTATTGAGGGTCAATATAACCATAAAGTACTATACTTAATAATAGTGAAGGCATATTAAGAAATTCCATATTAATTGATGCCATATCATCCGGAGAGGTTATATACGTGGATATATTAGGTATTCCGGCAATGGCATCAGTAATTTTAGCCGTAATCTGCTCATCGGTAACACAGCCTGATATATCTACTCTTAATACTTCATACCGTTTTTTATTAGTAACTATAAAGTCTATATTAATCTGCCTGTCCTGAATTCCTTTTTTAACTATGCTCCCTACATAAACCCCATGTTCTCCCGGCTCATCAAAACCAAGAGGCTCAGGGCTGCCCGGGTTAAATATGATTTCATTGCTTCCGATATTATCCATCCTTTTATGAAAATGCCCCATGGCAATATAGTCCATTCCGAGTGATGCCAATTGCCTGCTTGACATGAGATTATAGCTGTTTCCGCCAATATTCAAGTCCAATGTACCGTGAGCCAATAATATATTAATATTATCCGGGTTAATATACTCCTTAATATTGTTGTCCTTTATATTGTTTTTGGAATGGTTTTCCGATATAAAAATGCCAGGAAAAGCATCGGGTCCATATATGCATATCCCCTCTTCTTCAAGATACACATAGTTGTTATCCTTAGTCAAAATATGCACATTCTCTGCCCACTCAAAATTTTCATAATATGAACCCTTAACCCAAGGGTCATGATTTCCCGGCACAATAAACACTTTTATATTGCTTATACTTTTAAAAACATTGTTAATAAAATTAATTGTAGATTTTCTTACATAATTATGCTCATACAAATCTCCGGAAATAAAAATGAATTCTACTTCTTTATCTCTGGCTATCTTTATAATATCTTGAAAAGTATTCTTTAAGTCCATCCTTCTTAATGTAGATTTGCTTATTAAAGAGTTTTCCTCTATTCCCAGGGAAACAAAGGGTGTATCCAGATGTATATCGGCACAATGTAGAAATTTTATGCATCTCAAGTCTATTCATCCCCCATTATTTGTCTCGATTATTACATAAGCAACGGCATAGCATTTACAATGGGCCATGCTTAAAGAAATGTCTTTTCCATTTAAAGCCGAAAAATATCCTTTAGTTTTACCTGTTAAAACAATGTAAGGCTTACCGTACCCATCATTTAAAACCTCGATATCCTTTAAATCCACTCCCCTGCTTATACCCGTACCAAGAGCCTTTACTAAAGCTTCCTTGGCTGCAAATCTTACTGAATAACTCTGGTATTTATTAGCCTTTTTACTTTCACAGTATTCTATTTCTCTTTCAGTGAATACTCTGTTCACAAAGGCTTGTCCCCTTTTTTCAAAAGCCTTTTTTATCCTCTCAACTTCTATAATGTCAACACCGCATAAAATAGCCAAAATCTACTCCTCCCGTGGAAGGTAATATGATGCAGCATTTAAATCGCTATACTTATCAACATCCTGTCCCACTTCAGGATAAAGAGAAACAACTGCTTTTGCTTTTATTCCGGATATACGGAAAATTCTTTCTTCTACTGCTCTTATAGTCAAATTTCCCATAATTAAGCGTATCATAAACCCAAAACTTAGCAATCTTGCCATTTTTAACGGGTTTTTTCGTGCCTTCACAAGCCTGTCGGCAAAAAGAAAGCCTTTTTCTAATGCTTTGGGATTTATATAGAAAATATTACCCCCAGTAAACCTACCTTCCTTGATTTTTACATATGTCCTTTCCATACCCGGATACTTACTATCATTTACCGACTTTTCTACAATGGGGTAACATAAATCCGCATTCAATGCTTTTGATTTTGATATAAAATCATTTATGGCTTCAGTAGTAATTAGGGGGATATCGCAAGTACAAATCAATATATTCTTATAGGTATTTAAATATCTAATTCCGGCCATAACACTCTCCATCACTGTACTCCCTGAGTCTATCACTGCATCAACTTTGTTATACAGATATTTTGCAAGTTTATCTTTTGGCCCTACCACCACAATTCTTTTTACATCTTCCGCCATTCTCACAGCATCTATTACATATTCTATCATCATTTTTCCGTTTATAAGGCACAACGCCTTGTTTCCAGCATCCTCCAGCCCCTTTATAAGCTGTTCGCCGGCAAGAATTATTGTATCCACCATTTTTCCACCATCCATTAATTATGAATTATATCGACCGGGGTTAGTTCAGGTCATTCTTTGTTACAGCATTAATTATCATTATTTCCTGACTTCTTATATGCCTTTTAGCTGCTTCCCTTGCAGCATTAGCATCTTTACGCATAATAGCTTCATAGATTTCCATATGTTCCCTTATTACTTCCTTGGTACTGCTTAAGTCCTTCAAGTAGATAACTCTAAAACGGTAAACCTGCTCTCTCAAATTATTTACGATTTGAATAAGTCTGTCATTTTTGGAAGCACGATAAATTACATCGTGAAATTCCACATCTTTTTTAATGATACCTTGCAGGTTGTCCTTTTCCACGTAATTTTCAAACTGGTTTTGTACGTGTTTCAATTCCCTAAGCTCGTCATCAGTAATTCTCTCGGCTGCCAGTGCTGTAGCAAGGCCGTCCAAGGACGCCCTTACTTCCAATACATCCATAATATCTTTCACTGATAATTTTGCCACATGAGCCCCTTTCCTCGGGACCATCTTAACAAGTCCTTCAAGTTCAAGTTTTCGTATAGCTTCTCTTACGGGGGTCCTGCTTACGCCCATTTTTTCCGCAAGCTGTACTTCCATAAGCCTTTCTCCGGGTTTTAACTCCCCCATGATTATTGCTTCTCTTAATGTTGTAAAAATAACTTCTCTTAATGTTTTATAGTCATTCAGTTTTACTTTTCCAAGTTTACTAGACATTACTAATCATCTCTCCTTATAATTCCTCAAAATGTTTCTGTAGTAAAAACATTCCATCCATTGTACATAAGCATTTTATAAGCTTTATCTGCCGTCTGTTTGTCTGTAAATATCCCAAATACAGAGGGCCCGCTGCCGCTCATAATACTTCCCAAGGCACCCAATTCTTTTAGTTTTTCTTTTATAATATTAATTACTGTATACTTGCTTGCAGTAACAGTTTCCAATACATTTACCATATTTTTTGCCAATAAGTCAATCCTTCCTTTTCTAATAGATTCTAAAAGCAGTTCCATATCAGGTCTTTTACTTATTTTTCTTATATTAAGGCTTTCGTATACCCATCGCGTAGAAACCTCTATATCCGGTGAAACAATTAAAATATAAGTCCGAGGCAGCTGTACAAGTTCTGTTAAAACATCCCCTATTCCTTCTGCAAGCACGGTACCACCTTTTATACAGAAAGGTACATCTGCTCCTATATTACGTCCTAGATAAATTAAATCTTCTTCATCTGCCCCACACTCAAAAAGCCTGTCCATTCCCTTTATCACAGCGGCGGCATCAGCACTCCCGCCTGCAAGCCCGGAAGCTACAGGAATATTTTTCTCAATTATTATCTTTACACCTCTATCAATTCCATACCTCTCAATAAATAATTCTGCAGCTTTATATGCGATATTTCCCTTGCCTGGAGGTACCTTGCCGCAATCACATTTAACTTCAATACCTTTTTCTGCAACACTTATTATTACTCTGTCGTAAAGTTCAATTGTTTGCATTATTGTTTTTATATTATGATACCCATCCTGCCTTTTGCCTGTTACGTCAAGAGATAAGTTGATTTTGGCCCTGGCCTTGAGCTCAATGGATTGGGCACTTCCTAAAATCTTCCCATTTTGTCCTTTCATATTGTTTAATGTTACCCTTCACTGTTTTAGCATTGAACCGGTTTTATCTTTATCGGCATTTTCTATGTTTTTTGCATGCTGCTTATTTTGAATACAATTATATATCAAAAGAGAACATCTTTCAATAAAAAATGCCTGACATTGGTACATTACAGTAATTGTGAGTAAAATACATTCTTAATTCATATAATTCATTTTCTTGCTATGAATACCTGCATACCTGGGGTAATTGAGGCTGCATCTTCAATTTTATTTTCCCTTACGATATCATCAGTTGTGGTCCTGTACTTCTTTGCAATATCCCATAAAGTATCCCCTTCCTGTACAAAATACACGGTTATACTTGGTCTTAACTTATGTATTCTTTCTTCATCAACAGGATTCTCTATAACCCTTTCAACAAAAACTTGTTCTATAGTATCATAAAATTTTGAGGTAATGCCAACTACCAATCTAATTTCAACATCTCTGGAAGATAGCATGCTGTAATTGCTGTGCTCTATGTCCAGTCCAATTTCGCATCCCATACTGGGTTTTATTCCCCGGATTTCCACCGGCTGCTTTAGTGGAATATCTTGTTTCCAGCAGCAAATTGGCTGTTCGGGAGAATTTGAATAATAAAGTACATTATTGGTAACAAAGCCTTTTATTGTAATTCTGTTTTCCTCTATTTCATATTCCGATAAGACGGGTTTGCTAAAAACGTTAAATATTTCTATAATTTCAGGAAAATCATTTTCTAAAGTTAACGTCTCTTTTAGTACAGCCTGGCTTCTGTTCCCTACAAGAAGTTCTTCCATGCTTATTTTTATCTTTTCAAGACTTAACTCTGTCCTTAGCCCATACATATCTACTATAACATCCATGTCTTCTTTAATACTTCCGGAAACCCATATATTAATCTCAATTTCTCCACTCATCAACCTGAATTCACCGTCTTCATCTTCAATAGGCTCAAAACTGAAATTTTGAATTTCACAGTCTATTTCAAGGTTCGATTCTTCATCAATTCCAGGTAAGTCAATAATTTGAGTAAAAGGAATTTCATGTTCCATAAACCTTATACTTCTTTCTTTATCATCCCCTGCATATAAGGTTTGAATATTGGCCTGCCCCTTAACAATTATTTTATTATCTGTTATTTTATATTCTGTATTAGCAATTCTTACATCATTTCTCAATATTTCCCTTATTGACGGATTCCCCGAAGGTATCTCAATAGAATCTTTGATAGTGCAGATGGCCTGGTTACTGCCTATAAATCTGTTTACAGTAATACTGTTCTTAAGTATTTGTACATCTTCATTATCTTCTATATTATTTATAACGTAGTATTCGTTTTCTTCAGTTATATTACTTTTTATACTGAGTATTGCTTTTACATTAACTTTTCTCCCATTTACAAACTGACAGTCAATATGTTCTACATCGCACTTAACTCTGCCCTCCATTCCTTTAAAGACACCCGGCACATCCATACTATGGGTAAAATCCGTATTTATGTTGAAAGCCTTAATATTCTGTTCCGGTCCGTCTTCAATGTAAAGGATTTTATGCCGTATAATTCCGTCTATAGAAATTTTTTCATCATCTACTTCCGTATTTACAATATAAGCATCTCCATCAGCAAATAGGATTCTCCTAATATCAGGCTTTGTATCAGGTACAATAATATCATTTTCAACAATTATCTGTACACTTCCGCGGTTTACAACCCGGTTCGCTTTTATAACTTCCCTAACTAACTTAACTGACATTCTAATCCACCTCTTACTTATCAGAATATAATAAACAAAAATCTTACTATGTAATATATATTGAAAAGACTATGAAAATATTACTTTATACATAAATAAAGCAACCGGTTTTATTTCAACGGTTGCTTTATTTTAACACTTTTTCATAAAGAGGTAGATAGTTTACCTATATTAACTGATATTAACTGACCTGGATTTTCCGGTTATTCTTACATACAACAAGTTCAACTGCATTTGTCAATACGTCAGTATAACTATAAGAAACTCTTCTAGTCATTTCATACTCATTTTCAAACCTGATGGTAAAAATACTCGGGTAAGTATTTTCTATAACACCTTCCCTTATACAAAATTTTTTTCTTCCCTTATTTGATTTTAACTGTACTCTTTCACCGATACAGGTTTCAATGTTTCTCTTTATCTGAATAAGATCACTTTTTTCAGCCATTACATCACCTCATCATTAGTTTGTTAATATTATATCATATTAAATTTAAAAAGTCAAAAAAAAAGTAAAATATTATAACAATTTATAATGCCTTATGTCAAGTACTGTTTGCATGCAAAAACTGAAAAGTTGCTATAAGAAAAATAAAAAAGCATAATATAAAAAAACAGCACAAACATTTCCAAATATTGCTATTATCGTTTTGTTATCAAGTATAAAAATACCAATATTAATAATTTTATCTAAATATGAGCAGCACAAAATAGGCATACACTTTGCATACCTTTAAAAATTCTTTGTAACAAAACGAATTAATATTAACTTTAGTCTTTAAATTTAAGTCTTAAATAATTAACAGTTCTAGCAGTTCATTCGTATTCTATATTTTTGTTCCACCCCAAGAATATCTAGTATTTCCCATATATCAAATAATGCGTA
>JABUEW010000118.1 GCA_013314855.1 Bacillota bacterium
GCCATTAGATGAATATGCTTGATAAGTTTCATTAAAATTGGTATCATAATTATTAAGAAATATTATAATAGGGGAGGTAAGTAAATTGAAGAAGAGTATTAGTATTTGGTCATTTGCGGAAGGTATGAAAATTGTTGATTGTATGAAAATGGCGAAAGACGCTGGTTTTGAAGGTATTGAACTTGCATTGAATGAAACTGGTGAAATGGGATTGGAAAGCAGCGAAGAAGAAATATTGGGGTATAAGAAGGCAGCAGAAGAAATAGGAATTGAACTAAGTAGCCTTGCAACAGGCCTATATTGGTCTTATTCCTTAACAAGTAATAATAAGGAGATAAGGGAAAAGGCAAAAAATATTGTTAAAAAACAGTTAGATACAGCTGTATTATTGGGTGTCGACACTATATTAGTTGTACCTGGAGCTGTAGGTGTTGATTTCATACCTGGTTGTGAAGTTATAGAATATGATGTAGTTTATAATCGGGCACTGGAAGCAATTAAGGAACTTGCTCCCTATGCCGAATCAAAAAAAGTTTACATAGGAATAGAGAATGTCTGGAATAAGTTTCTCTTATCACCTCTTGAAATGCGTGACTTTATTGATAAAATAGACTCTAACTATGTGGGCGTTTATTTTGATGTAGGTAATGTAATTTATTCAGGTTATCCCGAGCACTGGATAAAAATACTCGGCAAAAGGATAAAAAAAGTGCATTTTAAGGACTACAGAAGGGATGTAGGAAGTCTGGCAGGATTTGTAGACTTGTTGTCAGGCGATGTTAATTATCCGGCAGTTGTTGAAGAGCTTAAAAAGGTAGGATACAACAGCTTCGTTACTGCAGAAATGATTCCTCCTTATAAAAATTATCCTGAACAAATAATATATAATACTTCATTGGCAATGGACAAAATTCTTGGGAGAACACGTTAGTTTTTTGTATATTTGTTGATTTAACTATTGAAATAGCTTTTAAAGTATATTATAATGAATATGGTAATTTACTTCCATAATCTTATCCAATAATATAGCTTTAAGAAAAATGAATAAGGAAAGAGTTTAATAGGGGGGTGATGTTTGTTATGGAAAAATACAACCTTGACGAAAAAGGCGGACTCTCAAAGTTATTCAAGAAAAAACCATCAAAAGTTTTACTCAAGGATGACACTATTGAATTCAAGCATTTCAGCTCTTTTAACTCTGTCAAAATGCGCATTCTGGATGTTACCGATTCTACTGTTAAATTGGAAGCAATAGAAAAGAATCCGGAGTTAAATCTTTCTCCTGATGAAAATGTTGTAATGACTTACTTCAGTGATAAAGATTATTATGTAATTTCCGGACAGGTAGCATCCATAGAAAAGGATGACCCACTCGAGCTTACAGTCAATATACATAATGTTGATAAGACTAAAGACTTAAGGAAACAGAATAAAAGATATGTAAGCTTTCCAGGAACAATTAGCCTTGTAGGAGCATCTGATGAGAGTAAATCATCTGTTATTATTAAAGTAATTGGTTTAAGAGCAATAAAAGTAGACTGCAAGGATGAACTGCAAATAGGAAATAAAGTAAATGTTTTTGCAAATGTGGACAAAAAGAATAAGCTTTCATTTAAGGGAGAAATAGTAAGGAAAAATAAAATAGGAAATCTATTTGAGTATGGTATTGAAGTGAGGGAAATTACCGAATCCAATTCAAAGCTTATGCACCGTTGTGTAAGCGACCTGCTTGAAGAATAACTTTTATCAAAATGACGAACCCGTTTTTTAAGGCTAATTATTTTAGCCTTTTTTTATTTGTTATCCGGTAAGCTTTCATTGTTGAGTTCTCTATTGCTTGATTTTTCATAAAATGCTTTTTCATATTCCACCATTAACATACAACATCAACAATAAGAATATAAGCAAAAAAAGATAGTTATGGTTAAAAGCTGAAATATATGGTAGAATAACTATTGGCTGCATACGAAGATATTAAATATTTTAACATAGAAAGAGTGAGTGGAATGTATAGAGAAGTTTATTTGGATAATAGTGCCACTACAAGGCCATTTGATGAAGTAATAGAGTATATGAGCTTTATAAATAAAAATATATATGGTAATCCTTCATCCCTTCATACAAAAGGGCTTGAAGCAGAAAAGCTTTTAAAAAAAGCTAGAGAAACTATCGCAAGTTCTCTTAATGTAAGGAGTAGGGAAGTTTACTTTACTTCAGGAGGGACTGAATCAAATAACCTGGCTATAATGGGTTATTTAAAGGCAAATCCGAGAAAGGGGAAGCATCTTATCACAACAAAAATTGAACACCCCTCAGTATTGGAAGTTTTTAATTATCTTGAAGAAGAAGGTTATTCGGTAGACTACATTGATGTGGACGAAGAAGGAATTATTCTATTGGATATGCTGAGGGACAAGATTAGAGACAATACTTCATTAATAAGTATAATGTATGTAAATAACGAAACTGGGTCCATACAACCTATTGAAGAAATTGCCAGGTTAAGAAATAGAGGTAATAAAGATACAATCCTCCATGTTGATGCTGTACAAGCATACGGAAAATTTAGAATAGGGCCTGAAAAATTAGGAATTGATTTAATGAGCATTAGTTCACATAAAATTCATGGTCCAAAAGGTGTAGGTGCGCTTTATGTAGGGGAACACGTAAGAATGCAACCAATAATTCTGGGTGGAGGGCAGGAATTTCTAATGCGTTCCGGTACTGAAAATGTTCCGGGTATTTGTGGATTTGGACTTGCTGCTGAAATGATACATGCCAAACTTGATGAAAACTTGGAAAAAGTAAAAGGGTTAAGGAGAACGTTTATCGAAATGTTAAAGGAAAATATTGAAGGATTCAGTATTATATCTCCTGATAATTCTTCACCATATATTGTTAATGTATCTTTTGATAACCTGAAAGCAGAAGTACTTCTTCACCATCTTGAAGAAAAAGGAATATTTGTATCTACAGGTTCTGCGTGTTCTTCTCATAAGAGCAGATATAGCCATGTACTGCAAGCTATGGGTATAAAACCTTGTAATATAGAAGGGGCAATACGTTTTAGTTTTTCTGCAGAAAATGATAACAAAGACATTATTGATGCTATTGAAGCCCTAAGTGAGATAATACCGAAAATTAGACTAAAGAGTTTTAGAAAATGATATAAAAGGAAAACGATATAAAGGATTTAAATAAAGGATTTAAAAATAAAAGAAGATTAAAAAAAGGAGAACAGCTATATGAAAAAGGTAATATTAGTAAGATATGGAGAAATTATGTTAAAGGGTTTGAACAGGTCTTCTTTTGAAAATAAACTTATTAGTAATATAAAAAGAGCATTATATACATTGGGAAAAGCAAAAATAGAAAAATCCCAGGGAAGAATATATGTTGAACCTGAAGATGAAAAATTTGACGTAGAAAAGGCAATGGAAAAATTGTCCAGGGTGTTTGGTATTGTGTCTATAAGTCCGGCTTTGTGTGTAAATAATGATTTTGAAGAAATAAAAAAATGTGCTTTATATATAACAAAAGAAGCGTTGGCTAAAGGTATAGGGACAACATTTAAAGTTGAGACAAAAAGGGGAAATAAAAAGTTTCATATGGATTCACCGGAAATTAATAGAGAACTTGGGGGCTATCTTCTATCTGAGCTTCCATTATTGAGAGTGGATGTGAATAACCCGTCTTTTATTGTTAGTGTTGAAGTAAGGGAATTTACATATGTATATACAGAACTTATCACCGGGTATGGAGGATTGCCGGTTGGAACTAACGGAAAGGCTATGTTACTGCTTTCAGGAGGAATTGACAGCCCAGTTGCAGGCTGGATGATGACAAAAAGGGGAGTTGAGATTGATGCAGTACACTTCTACAGTTATCCTTATACCAGTGAACGTTCCAAGGAAAAAGTTATTGAATTGGCAAAAATATTATCTTTATACTGTTATGATATAAATCTACATATTGTGCCTTTTACCCATGTACAATTGGAAATTGCGGAAAAATGTCCCCATGACCAGATGACAATAATTATGCGGAGAATAATGATGATGATATCTGAAAAGCTGGCAGAATCAACAGGATCACTGGCATTGATCACAGGAGAGAGCATGGGTCAGGTTGCAAGTCAGACAATACAAAGCCTAGCAGTCACAAATGCAGCAGTAAGTATGCCTGTTTTCAGACCGCTAATTGGCATGGATAAGAACGAAGTTATAGATATTGCACGAAAAATTAAGACATATAATACTTCCATACTGCCGTATGAAGATTGCTGTACGGTATTTGTAGCAAAACACCCTGAAACAAAACCAAGACTTGAAAAAATATTATTGTCGGAATCAAAATTGGACATAGACAAATTAATAAAAGAAGCCCTGGAGGGTATAGAAACCATTAAAATCAGAATTTAAAATGGAAGTACAACAGTATTTTAAAATATTGACATAATTAAAGAATTAGAGGAAAATAGTTATAGGTTGGAGGACTGTTAAATATGGAAATCGGGAAAGTACCGAACAGCATTTTGAAAGAAATTGTACTAGGTAAAATAAAACATAAACGTAAGGAAGTAATATTAAGGCCAAGAATTGGAGAAGATTGTTGTGCAGTAGATTTTGGAGATTATGTTTGCGTCCTTTCAAGCGATCCTATTACAGGGGCTGTAAATGAAATAGGAAGGCTTGCCGTCCATGTATCCTGCAACGATGTAGCTGCATGTGGGGTGGAGCCTCTCGGCCTTTTGGTGACAATATTGGCACCTCCCGGTGCTTCTGAAAGGGATTTGGAGACTATAATGTCCCAGCTTTCCAAAACAGCCGATTTACTAAATGTGGATATTATAGGGGGACATACAGAAATAACAGCATCTGTAACACGATTTGTTATAGTTACAACCGCCATAGGCAAAGTGCTGAAAGATAAACTGGTAATATCATCAGGCGCTAAGGCAGGGGATAGTATTATCTTAACAAAAACTGCCGGAATGGAAGGTACAGCAATAATAGCTCATGATAAAGAGGAAGAACTTGTAGAAAAGCTTGGCAGGGAATTTGTAGATAGGGCAAAGGCTTTTATAAACAGTATCAGTGTTGTAAACGAAGGAATTATAGCGGGAAAGTTTGGGGTAAATGCCATGCATGACGTAACTGAAGGAGGGGTACTTGGAGCTATTTGGGAGGTTGCAGAAGCATCAGAAAAAGGATTGGTTATTTACAAGGATAAAATACCTATTGCCTATGAAACAGAAGAAATATGCAGACTTTATTCCCTAGATCCTCTACGGCTAATCTCAAGTGGCTGTATGATTATTACATGTAATGATGGCAAGAGACTGGTTAAAGAGTTGGAGACCAATGGAATTAAAGCAACAATAATAGGCGAGGTAACAGAAGGGCGAGAAAGGATTTTGTACGAGGATAATAAGATGACAGTAATAGACCAGCCTGGACCTGATGAACTATTTAAGGTTGTTGGTGCTCATATGTGAGTAAATATATAAATATATATTTAAATTTAATCTTTAATCTGATGTGTTTAGTTAGGAGGTACCAAAAATAATGATAAATCTAAAAGAAATCAGTAAAGTTGACCCTGAAATTGCATCGGCAATAGAAAAAGAAATTAACAGGCAAAGAAACAAAATAGAATTAATAGCTTCTGAAAATTTCGTCAGTCCAGCTGTATTAGAAGCCCTTGGCAGTCACTTAACCAATAAATATGCTGAAGGCTATCCCGGAAGACGTTATTATGGCGGATGCGAGTATGTTGATATAGTGGAAAATCTGGCCATAGAAAGAGCAAAAGAGCTCTTTGGAGCAGAACATGCAAATGTCCAGCCTCACTCGGGAGCACAGGCAAATATGGCAGCGTTTTTTGCAGTATTGGACCCTGGGGATACCATTCTTGGTATGGACCTTGCCCATGGGGGACACTTAAGCCATGGAATGTCAAAAAATATTTCCGGGAAGTATTATAAAGCAGTTTCATACGGCGTGAGAAGAGATAATTACCGCATAGATTATGAAGAAGTACGCCGTATAGCAAAGGAAAAAAACCCGAAACTCATAATAGCCGGTGCAAGTGCATATCCCAGAGAAATTGATTTTAAATATTTTAGAGAAATAGCTGATGAAACGGGTGCTTATCTTATGGTAGATATGGCACATATTGCAGGTCTTATAGCAGCAGGTGTCCACCAAAGCCCTGTACCTTATGCACACATTGTTACGTCAACAACCCATAAGACATTACGTGGACCAAGGGGCGGCCTGATCCTATGTAAAGGTGAAATATCAAAAAAGATTGATAGTGCTGTATTTCCGGGCACGCAAGGCGGACCATTAATGCATGTAATAGCGGCAAAGGCTGTAAGCTTTAGGGAAGCTCTTTCGGATGAATTTAAAGAATACCAGAAACAAGTAGTAAAAAATGCGAAAGTCCTTGCGGAAAGCCTTATGGAAAAAGGATTTAAATTGATATCAGACGGCACGGATAACCATTTAATATTAGTAGATTTAACAAATAAAGGTATCACAGGTAATGTCGCCCAACTAATGCTGGATGAAGTAGGTATTACCGTCAATAAAAATGGAATTCCTTTCGATACACAAAGTCCTTTTGTAACTAGTGGGATAAGAATCGGCACTCCTGCTGTTACTACCCGCGGTATGAGGGAAGAGGATATGGTAGAGATTGCTAACTTAATACATCTAACACTAACTGATTTCAATAACTCAAAAGACAAGGTTATTAAATGCGTAAAGAATATATGTGATAGATTCCCCTTGTATGTATGATGAAACAGGTGATGTACTGGGTATGTTTGATAAAAGGGAACCGTTGGCTTACAGAATGTGTCCCCGTACAATTGAAGAATTTGTAGGGCAAGAAGACATAATTGGGAAAGGTAAACTCCTTTATAGGATGATTAAGGCCGACAGGATAAGGTCCATTATCCTCTATGGCCCACCTGGTACCGGAAAGACTTCGCTTGCTAAAGTTATTGCTTCTACAACAAAAACAAATTTTGAAAAACTAAACGCAGTAACTGCCGGAGTAGCAGATATAAAAAAGATAGTTGCTGATACTCAAAATCAGTTCCTAAACCCTAAGGGTAAAACTGTGTTATTTATCGATGAAATACACCGCTTTAATAAGGCACAGCAAGATGCCCTTTTGCCTTATGTGGAAAATGGCACCATAATACTTATAGGTGCAACAACAGAAAATCCCTTTTTTGAAGTTAATAAGGCCCTCATATCCCGGTCTTCCGTATTTATGCTAAAACCATTGGAAAAGGACCATATAAGGAAAATTATATTAAATGCATTGGAGGATAAAGAAAGAGGATTAGGCAATTATGATATGCAAGTTGAAGAAGATACAATAGAGTTTCTTGCCGATGTTTCCAATGGAGACGCAAGGATTGCGTTAAATGCCCTTGAATTGGCTGTTATAACTTCAGATATAGGGAAGGATGGGAAAATACATATTGACCTTGATACGGTTAAAGAATGCGTGCCTAAAAGACCTATTGCATTTGATAAGTCCGGCGACAGTCATTATGATAATATTAGCGCGTTTATTAAATCTATGAGGGGAAGTGACCCTGATGCAGCAGTTTTTTATCTTGCAAGAGCTTTATACGGCGGTGAAGACCCTGAATTTCTTGCAAGAAGGATTATTATTGCAGCTTCAGAGGATGTAGGAATGGCAAACCCTACGGCACTCCAGATAGCTGTAGCTGCTGCAGAAGCTGTAAGAATGATAGGTATGCCTGAAGCAAAAATTATCCTGTCCCATGCAGCAATAATGGTAGCGACAAGCCCTAAATCTAACTCAGCATATGTTGCAATTTCCAAAGCAATGAATGATGTTGAGAATAAAAGGACCGGTGAAGTACCCATGCATCTTAGAAATCCTGTAACACAAGGAATGAAAGAGTTAGGTTATGGGGAAGGTTATAAATATGCTCATGATTACCCGGGGAATATTGTGGACCAGCAATATTTACCTGATGAAATGAAAGGGACAGTATATTATGAGCCGTCGTCCAATGGTTTTGAAGCAAGAATAAGGGAATGGCTTGATAAACGCAGAAAAAAATAGTATGAGAGGTTGTTGTGTTAATGAAGAAACGGATCTTTGCCTGGATAATGCTAGCAGGCTTTATTCTTCTTTTGTTGAATATATTTGTAATAGGTTATCAAAGAAGTATAAGCATTGCTGTTTACCTTATTATTGCTTTTTATTTTATTATAAGCATGAACAGTAGAGACAAGATTTAATGTTTTTTAAAAATTTAAATTTAAAGTTTAAAAAATGAAGATTTTACTCTATTTATCCGGATTTTATAAATTATGTTAGTATATAATATAATATGGGTAAAATTAATATAAAATTAAATATGAAAAGCGTGATAAGCGTCGCATTGCGTTTTAAGACTTCCTACATATAAATTACACCATATAAATTTAAATTACACAAGGAGATGTACAATATGACTGAAACGAATATATATTTTGACCATGCGGCTACTACTTGGGTAAAGCCTGAAGTATTAGAAACGATGATGCCTTATTTTAAAGATAAATATGGTAACGCATCCTCGGTCTATGCAATAGGAAGAGAAAGTAAAAAAGCTATCGAAGAAGCGAGGGATAAAGTTGCGTTGGTGTTGGGAGCCCAACCTAAAGAGATATTTTTTACCGGTTCAGGGACTGAAGCCGATAACTGGGCAATTAAAGGAGTAGCATATGCCAACAGGGATAAGGGTAAACATATAATAACAAGTAATATAGAACACCACGCGGTGCTTCATACTTGCAAATACTTGGAAAAGGAAGGCTTTGAGGTAACATACCTTCCTGTCGACAAAGATGGTTTGCTGGACGCAGAGCAGGTAAGAGAGGCTATTAGACCTGATACAATCTTAGTTTCAGTAATGTTTGCAAACAATGAAATAGGAACAATCCAGCCAATTGCCGAAATAGGGAAGATTACAAAAGAAAAAGGTGTCTTTTTTCATACTGATGCGGTACAAGCTGTCGGAAATATAAAGATTAATGTCGACGATATTAACGTTGACCTTTTATCTATTTCTGCCCATAAATTTTATGGACCTAAAGGAGTAGGGGCTCTTTATATACGAAGAGGGACGAAAATAACATCATTTATTCATGGAGGAGCCCAGGAAAGAGGTAGAAGGGCAAGTACAGAAAACGTTCCCGGAATAGTAGGACTAGGAAAAGCAATAGAAATAGCAGACTTAAATATCGAGAGTTACAATAAAAAACTGTTGGAATTAAGGGAAAGGACTATTAATGAAGTATTAAACAAAATTCCATATGTCCGTCTTAATGGTCACAGGCAAAAAAGGCTGCCTGGAAACGTAAACTTTTCATTTGAGTTTATTGAGGGAGAATCGCTTTTGCTAATGCTTGACATGAAAGGCATTGCTGCATCAAGTGGCTCGGCATGTACATCCGGGTCACTTGATCCCTCTCATGTTTTAATGGCAATAGGTCTGCCTCACGAGATTGCTCATGGTTCATTAAGGTTAACTTTTGGAGAGGAAAATACTCACGAGGATATAGATTTCCTTATGGAGGTCCTGCCGGGTATAGTAAGTAAACTTAGAGAAATGTCGCCTTTATATGAAGCAGTTGTTTCTAAAGAAAGAATTGAAAGAGGGAATAAGAATGTATAGTGAAAAAGTTATAGACCATTTTATGAATCCGAGGAATGTGGGAGAAATTAAGGATGCAGATGGAGTAGGTCAAGTTGGTAATGCTAAATGTGGAGATATTATGAAAATGTACCTTAAAATAGAAAATGATATTATTGTTGACGCAAAGTTCAAAACCTTTGGGTGTGGTGCGGCTGTTGCCACAAGCAGTATGGCTACCGAATTAGTTATCGGCAAAACAGTGGATGAGGCTTTAAAAATTACTAACAAAGTTGTAGCAGAGGCATTAAATGGGTTGCCTCCTCAAAAAATGCATTGTTCCAACCTGGCTGAAGAAGCAATTAGGGCAGCTATAGAAGATTATAAGATAAAAAAGGGCATATTGAATGATACAACTATGAAGCAAGCCTGCAGCAGGAGATGTGATGATGTTCAGGCTGAAATGAATGACCATGATGAATGACCATGATTGAATTAAGAATTAAGCTAAGAATTAAGCAAGGTCAAGTAAAATAAGGTTGAAGTGGTGGCATGGAGGTATAATGGAGGTATAATGTCAGAAAAGAAAAAAGTTATAATTGGTATGAGTGGCGGTGTAGACAGTTCAGTTGCAGCCGCCATACTTTTGGAAAAAGGTTATGATGTAATTGGTGTTACGATGCAAATTTGGCCAGATAGAGAAAAGGACGACATGAAAGGTGACACCGGCTGTTGTTCTTTATCTGCCGTAGAGGATGCAAGAAAGGTGGCAGATAAGCTATCTATTCCTTATTATGTAATGAATTTTAAGAACGTATTTAAAGAAAAGGTTATTGACTATTTTGTAAATGAGTACTTAGAAGGTCGGACACCAAATCCATGTATAGTATGTAATAGACATATCAAGTTTGAGGTATTGCTAAACAAAGCGTTGTCTATGGGTATTGACTACATTGCTACCGGCCATTATGCCAGGGTCGAGTATGATGAAGATATTGATAGATATTTATTAAAAAAGGCTGTAAATCCGGAAAAAGACCAATCTTATGTCTTATATAAGCTTACCCAGGAGCAGTTGAGCAGGATTTTATTACCAATAGGAGAATATACCAAGGATGAGGTAAGGAAGATAGCTGAAAAGTATAAATTACCCGTAGCAAAAAAACCTGACAGCCAGGAAATATGTTTCATCAATGATAACGATTACGGGAAGTTTATATGTGATTATACGGACTCAAAGATATTGCCGGGTTATTTTGTTGATACAGAAGGAAATATACTAGGAAAACATAAGGGAATAATCCATTATACGGTAGGACAAAGAAGAGGTCTTGGAATTGCCCTTGGAAAGCCAATGTATGTAGTTGAAATAGATACTAAAAACAACCGTGTTGTTCTGGGAGACATAAATGATGTTTTGTCCAGAACTCTTATAGCAGATGACTTAAACTTTATTTCTATTCCCGGCATTGATAGAGAAATTCGGGTGAATGCAAAAATAAGATACACTGCAAAAGAAGCTCCTGCTACAATATATCCCCTGGAGAGAGATAAAGTAAAGGTAGAATTTGACTCTCCCCAAAGGGCAATTACCCCCGGCCAGTCGGTAGTATTTTATGATGAGGAAGTGGTGGTAGGGGGAGGAGTGATTATTTCTTCAGACAAAAATTATTTTTAATTAATTTCTCTGTATTTTCCTTATCATAAATGTAATACCAGGGAGAAGAATCCATTGAATAACCGGGCAGAGTATAGGTATTTACTTTATCTATACTAAAGTCTTTAATATTAAAACTGCTCACTAATTTTAGCACTTCACTTAATGAAATATTAGTCTTCAGGTTTTCAAATATAGCATCAATTATACTATTGAGTTTTGAGATGTACGTAATTTTTGCTTTTTGCTTTATAAGTTCTTTAATAAAGTTCTGTTGTGCCTCAATTCTTTTTAAATCTGAACCATCGTAATATTGCATTAACTCTTTAGAATAGTATCCATTAGGATGTCTAAACCTTAAATATTGTTCTGCTTTATTACCGTCTAAAAGCTGCCTGCCCTTTTTAAGGTGTATATGAAGGTCTTGGAGAGGGTCATCATAATCCAAGTCAACAGGTATATCAATCCAAACCCCGCCTAAAAGGTCAATCACATTGCGGAAAGTTTCAAGGTTAAAATACACGTAATATTGTATATCAATACCAAGCATATCGCTTAGAAGTTTCATAAGTAAATTGTCTCCACCTCTATTGGCATATATTGAATTAATTTTCACAATTTTATTGTTTTCAAGAGTAACTTTTGTATCTCTAGGTATGGATAGTATATTCGTCCGACTTGTTGAAGGGTCATAATTGACTACCATCATTGTATCAGTATTGGCTTCAGATTTATCTCCCACAAGCACGATAACATTAATTGGATCTTTTGCCATTACAAAGTGCCTCATTGCCTCTTCCAGGAACCCATTAGGATTGCTATTGTCTGACATAGCCTCTTCAGCCGAATATGTCTTTAAATAATTAAGTATTATCACACCTGTGGAAAATAAAAATATTAATAATATAGATGTTAAAGCAAAATAAAATTTTCTCAGATTCATAAACATCTTACTCCTATAAACATTTTATTTCTTATATTCTTATATATGTGCTATATATGTTAATAATAATATTATATATATTATAAATGAGAGCAGGCCTATAGTAAATAACATATACATTATTTCAGAGCTGAAGCATGAAAATTTTATTCTTATCCATTAATAGTGGCTGCGTTAGTAATTTTATCCAATTATATAATAATATTACATAAATTTAACCATACGTTTAAGTCATCGGATAACACTATAACC
>JABUEW010000119.1 GCA_013314855.1 Bacillota bacterium
TTCACCCCCAGGGCAATGATCTTCACGGAATCATCTATTTCTTTCTTTAAGCTTTCAATTATCTGGCTTCCGAGACCGCCTCCCATACCGTCGATAACCCCTATGTTCACTCTCTTATGCCTCCATTACATTATTGTATATTCAAGCCCTTCATGGGCTAATTCCCCCGTTTCAGCCGCTATTTCAATATTTAACTTTCAGGCAGCTTCTATTATATCAAAGTTTTGGCAAACCGTCTACAGATTAAAGGTCTGGAAACTCTCTATCTTTAATAGAAATGAGCAGAAAGCCACCAGTGGGTATAATAAAAAGCCGGGATTCTTCCCGGCTTTCTTAGAGGGGACTGTTTATCCTCCGAGAACATTAGGGACCAGAAATACTTCATCTCCATCTTTAAGCTTAGTTTTTGTTCCTTCTAAAAATGTAATATTTTCCCCATTCAACAATACCACCTGAGCCAAACTCCTGTTTGTTCTATAGAGGAATTTGGTAATAGGTTCCCCGTATTTCTTTTCCAACTCTGATAAAAGGTCGCTAATTGAAGAGCCTTCCGGTAAAAATATTTCCTTTTCACGTCCCCCTATAAGTTCAGCAATATCCATGGCAGCTACAATCTTTATACCGATCATTTATAGGCACCCTGTCTTTCTAAATCTTTAATAACATCTTCAAGCCCTAATTCTGCTAGTTTTTCTTTGGTTGGTATTCCGTTTTTATCCCAGCCTCTTTCAGCATAGTATTCATCAAGCATGAGATCCAAAACAGACAGAGAGCGCTTTCTGGTAGAATACTCTTGTCGTGAATTACAGCTTGAACACAATAAAAGGAAAAAATTTCCTGAAAATAGCGGTATTAAAAGGGCAAAATTTCCGGAGAGATCCAAAGGTCAGTTCTGTCAAAAGAAGTATACGGTGTTCCTTTTAAATCTGTTGCTGTGCCCATAAAAGATGAAGCAGACCAGGTAATCGGATGTCTGGCCCTGGCAATGAGCCTAAAAAACCAAGGAATGCTTGAACAAGCTACCCAATCTCTATCGGCTACCAGTGAACAAATTGTTGCTTCCACAGAGGAGCTGGCGGCTTCTGCCCAGGAATTGGCTAAAGGGATGGAGCTAATCGATACTTTGCGAAAAGAAATGGAAGAACAGGTACAAAGGACAGAGAAGCTGCTAACTTTTATAAAAGAGGTAGCTCGAAATTTACATATTTTGGGAATAAATGCTTCCAATTTACCAAACAAAAACCTCTTTAGAGTCACTAATGAAACCAGTCTTTTCATTATAAAAACTTTTTCTTTGAGCTGGAGGTATCCAAAAGATCGGTGAAGACACCCCTCCTCGTGCCTCAAAAGATGGCGGTCTGTTAGTTATAAGCTTTTTAACTCTTACCTGAATAATATAATCGCTCATTTTTGCCGAAACCAGCTTTAGTAAAGCCTTTCGTTCATAAATCCCTAAAGGCTTTAACACCATCTTTTTTAAATGCGGGGCGATAATTTCCATCTTATCGGGATCAACGTTGTCTTTAAAATTTAATAAATTTTGATAAACATCAGCCAAAGCCGTAGCCATTTTACTACCGTCTTCGACAAAAACATCATGAACATCTCCCAAATCTTTTATCAACCGAAATTCCTGTATAATATCAAAATCAAGTTTTAAAATACCTTCTTCCCAGAGTTTTTTATCTTTGACACCTCTTTTTAAGATATTCGCATAATATTCTTCGGTCAGCTTTCCGTACTCCGGTTCCAAAATTTCTTCTTGCTGGGTTAAAAGCTTTATGGTATCTTCCCGTTGCATAAAAGGATAGATATAGTGGCTGTCAGCCTCTAATTGGATAATATATACCGGTAAATAACTTCCTTTTTTACCTTCCCGGTTAACCCGTCCCGCAGTTTGAATAATTGAATCAAGTGGGGCCAAATCCCGAAAGGCCATATCGAAATCAAGGTCCACCCCAGCTTCAATGGTTTGCGTAGAAACCAAGATTACCGGTTTTTGGCCAGAAGAATTTTTTCTTTTTTTCAGCCTCTTTTCAACTATATTTATTACCTTTCTTCTCTTTTTCGGTATAATGTTGGTTGACAAATAATAAACTTTGGCCTTAATTTTTTGTTCTTTTAATGCTTTGTTAATTTCATTAAATATATCAATACTTCTCTTAATAGTATTGACGACAATCAGAACCGATGACTTCTGGTCCCACTTTTCAAAAAACAGCTCGAGAAATTGTTCAGTATTACGCTTCTTTTCTAGTAAAGGAATCAGCTTTGTTCGTTTCAACTTTTGGAAATATTGTTCATAATCCGGCAGGAGAGTAACGGGTTTAAGTTTTTTCCCCTCCGGGTTGAGTAAAGTTCCAAACTCCAATAATTTGGGCTGAGTGGCGGTCATAAGAATGAAACGGGTCCCGTAATATTCGGCCATTTTTTGTAAAACGGCACCAACCAAAGGCATGTAATCATCCGGAACAGCCTGAGCTTCATCGATAATTACTATACTGCCCGCCAATTTATTAACTTTTTTTAATAACCTGTTATTGCCGGTAAAAATTGATTGAAACAATTGAACAAACGTCGTAAGAATAACATCTCCTTCCCATGACTCAACCTCTAATAATGCTTTATCTATAGGTATTTCTTCCTGCTCATTATCTCTTGCTGAAAAATCAGATAAACGGTGGTGGACTATTAAATCCACATCTTGTCCGAAAACTTGTTCATAGTCTTTCCGGTGCTGTTCAATTATATTGATAAAAGGTATAGCAGTTATAATACGCGGGGTGTAATCTTCAATCTGTTTTATTCTTTCCTGCAACCGCAAAGCACACTGCAGAGAAGATAAAGTCTTACCGATTCCAGTAGGAGCGGTAAGCAAAAAAAACCGGGTGTTTCGAATCTCATCGTCAGTGAGAGCATCAACCACAGCCATTATCGAACGACGCGCTTTCTCCCGCAGGTCAAGAAAAGTATACTCTGTTGCTGTGTTTAAAGTACTAACTCCTTTTTGCTTATTTCGCAGATAAAGGTTTACTTTTTCCGGAGAAACAGTAATGGTTTTTTTCGGCTTTAGCTCAGCAGCGTCTAACTTGTCTAAATCAATCAGGAGAGAAAAAAGATAAACAAGGAAAAAATACCACTCAGGTTCCTGAATCCGGCCGGTTTGAAAAAGTTGGGGTATTAATTTAAAATCCGTACTTTTTTTACGTAGGGATTCAATCTGTAAGTAACCGGCGAACTCTTCAAGAGGAATCTCTTTTTCCAAACCCAAATCAATTATTATCTCCTCGACCTTGTTTTTTAGATGTTTTTCAATTTCTTCGACTTCATGCCATATTCTTCTTTCATTTTCGATTGAAAACAGTCCGTTTGTTCGAAGATTGAGGTGATGTAATCTAACAGTCAAATACGAAAGAAACAAAATAATTTTCCCAGTTAAATCAGCACCTGTTGGAAAAAGTTTTTGTTGTAAAAAATTATATATAAAGCAGGCGGAGATATGGGCATGGTTTTTTAAAGCTGATTCTATTTCATACAATAAGTACCTCTGAAAATAATCAGTATATTTACCTAAATCATGAAAGTACCCAAGCCAATAACAAATAGTCTTTAATTCTTGGTTATTCAGGCTTTTAAACTTTACCACCGTCGGAATTTTTTCTTGAGCAGCCCGGGCTACAGCTGCCAAATGTTCGCATAATAATTGCTTAATTCTTTTTTCTTTGTCATAATGAGCATAGTATTCCAAGAGCATCACCTCAATGACTTTCAGATTAGGCAAACTTTTCTTGTTTGCTTATAAAAGTTATACCCATTCTGCCATTTGCTATTATCCTCTTACCTTAAAAACGTTAGTGTAGTAAGAAATTACCGTAGCAACAGCATGCTACGGTAAAAGCTAGCTACTCCATCCAAGTGATGTTTTCTCCGTTTTCCAAACAGACAAAAGAATCAATATTTACTTTAACCGGTTGCCCGGTCAGATTAATTATCATATTACCTAATCCATGCGGGGTTATCTTTCGATCCTTGTCAAATTCTAACGGCACTTCTTCCTTTATAAGCCGGTACTGTCCGTCAGCTACTTCGTCAACAACTATTTCCACGCATTTTTTCTGCGGAATAACGGAATTAATATTAACGACAGTCGTTGCTTTAATCTCCTTTCCTTCTATTAGTCGGCCTTTTTCTAGCCAGCCAAGGTTATATGCCGTACCCAAAGCCACGCTAATTCCTTTGCTGAAATATCCCACAAAATCCTTCTTTATCAGGTTCTCCAATTTGGTCATAACCTTATCATCCTCATGGACAACCCAGATTTGATAATCAATATATCCTTTTTGCAGGTTATGGGGGATAATAAATTCGGTTGCCGTTTGGCTCGGGTATTCCGCGGAACCGTTAAAATCCCTATCGCCTTTTATCATTAACAGATTCAATTTTTGCATACACTTTTTTATCGGCGCCCGAGTCGCCAGAGCGATTTGGCATTTTTCCAAGGAAAATTCATGGTAGTATGTGTCCCGTTCTCTCCCCAATAATCCGGCCAAAATACCGGCAACAGTTGTACGCGGAGGTATAAAATACGAAAGAGCCGATGAATTAGAGTAATATTTCCGGAAATGGGCCATCTTTCCCCGCAAGTGAAACGAGAAAATTTTCATTTTTATTCTCCCCTTTGTATCGGCTCCCAAAGGTCAACTGGATCAAAAGCCGGTATATTGAGCAGACGACCCTCTTGCGCAACCGGGTGTATCCAGCCAATAACCTTTTCGATATATCCCTTGTCTTTCAGGTCAGTAATAACTTGATTTAAACCGTGGAAATCAACGGTCAAATCATTTAAGCTCCTTATAGTTACTTCTCTACTGGCGTCATCCTCTTTATTCTCTTTCACGTCGACAAACCGTCGCAGATCGCCCAGATAAACATCATATTCAGGCTTATAAACTATTTCCAGGTAAAACAGGGGTTCTTGTCCCTGTTTGCTGTCTGTCTGGTTGGTCATTAAACCCTGTACTAAAGCATGTCGGAAAAGGTCGCGGTCTTCTTCGGTCATACCCGTTAATTTGGCGCTATATTTGTTCATTGTGCCGTAATGAGCCACTAGAGCATAATATACTTTATATTTCTTCCCAAAAGTCGAGCTGTCTTCATTCATGATGCTGGTTATTGTACTGGATCTGACCAGTTCAACCGGGTGTAAGGAGTATCCCCACGAAATTTGGACCGGACCGGTATAGGTCCGTGTTACTCCTTCCACAGCCATGGCGCTTCCGAATAACCGTATATCAATTAATGAGCGTTTAATAATCTCGGTAAGAAAAAGGTTATTGACAGTGGCCAGCTCTTTGGTTTTCTTACTGCTTTTTAATTCTTCGAGTTTATTCAGATAAGCTTCTTTATAATTTTCGTCCCTTCCCAACATTTCTTCCCAGGCTTGTTTTAAACTTTGGTTTTCGGCAAAAAGTTGCTCCATTCTTTTCTTGTCACCAAGCCAACTATCTCTAACATACTCAAACATTGTGTCCATAGGGACTTTTTTATCCGCTAATGTGTCAACAAAAATCTGGTAACCCTTATTTTTTAGAAAATCCCGGCAGTCACGCTTTCTCCTGGCATCACTTACTAATAAGGTAGAAGTATCATAGTCCATGCGTGGTTTGTTCTCTTGATCCGGATCCCCATTAGGGTTCGTCATTGTCGCCTGAAACCCAAACAAAAACTCGCTGTTTCGGTTGATAATCATTTGTATCATCCTTTCCTTAAAATTAATTTTCTTCAGGAACAATGTCTTCCTGGGCTTTTTCTTCTTCCGGAGTTAAGTCAGGGGCTTTCGTGCCCACCATATAAGCATAGCCGGACATAATGTAGAAGACATTGGCCTGTTCACTTAAAGGCCATTTCCGTTCGAAATTTCCGGAATAATAATGGTGAAACCTGTTCATTACAGCTTCGGAAAACAAGCTCCATCTGTTATATTGTCTTAATTTTTCCAATAAGTCGTTGTACAGTTGATAGACTTCTTTTTGGTTCATTCCTTGGAAATGCACTTTTTTTAATACCGGCTTTTTTTTATGTTCTTTAAACCATTGCGCTAAAGCTACCCTGTACAGTAAAACTCCCACATAGAAAAGGGCTCTGGCTTCTGGGCATAAACCTTGCCTGTAAAGAAAAGCTTCCATGTTTTTGATGGCAGAATCAACTTTTTCCGAGCCGGTTGTTATTTCCTCATTCATTCTCTCTCCCCCTCCAAAAACTTTTTTATCTAAAATGCCGAACCCCTGACAGGTGTGGATTAGAACCAAATATCTCATAATTATATTTTTAATATAAAAGTCTTCGTAGCCGTTCTGGTACCGTCGCAAATTCAAGTTAATAAAATTATCAATTTTCTCCTTGCTTAACTGCCGCAGACCTTTGTCCAAAGCTTCCACCGCATAACTAAATAAATTTCCGGCTTTTACCTGTTCCCCATTTAAAAGGGCTTTATAAAAAGACAGTACCCGTCCGATATCCAACTGTTCACCTTGACGGTTGATACGTACCGGTATAATCCGGTAGATATGGCCGATAGACATACTTCGCAAATGTGCTTGTAATTTAAAAGCTTCCTCAGCGAGCTTTTCCAGTATCCTCTGAAACCGGAGTACAGGAACATCTTCGATTGTTTCCAAAATAGTTACTGAGTTGCCATCAGAACGGTAAAATATGAAATTCAAAGCATATTGGTTTAAGTTGTCCCCCATTGCTCCTGTTTCAAGTTGTTGCAGCCACTCATCAGCCTTGGAAATTTGAAAAGCCAAGTCTATATCTTTTTTTAATTTATAGAGATGATTATAATCAAAATTCCCAAACAGTCCTTCCGGTATGATAAATACATCTTCACCCGCTATCCTTCCCTTAAAACGCTCTGAAATTATTTTCTCCCCGGCCAACAACTTTTGGTAACATTCCTGGCAAGTGGCATACACATAATCATAATTGAAATCGCGAAGGTACGGAGAGGTATTAATTGTAGTGGTTGTAAATATTTTATTTATCCCGGATCTGCTGAATTTTTTCGAATACTTGCTGGATACATCTGTTCGGGTTCGGCCACAAAGATAACAAACCTTCTCTTTTTCCCCCGGTTTTTTTTCAGAAGAGCTTGGCCCTAAATTATTCACCAACTTAACCAGTTCCAAATAATCCTTATGGGTAGATAAAACCACTTCTTCCCCACTTTCCATTTTCACTACAGGAACTACTAAGACAAACCGGTTATGTTTATTCTCATCCTTAATGAATAATCGGATAAAAGACTCATAATTTAGTTTTTTTTCCTCTTGCTCCGGCGCCTTAATCTTTACACTATTTGAAAGCAGCTCTACTTCTAATTGAGGTTGTTCTTTGATAATAGTCAATTTGTCCGGGTTAATACCCCATCCGTCTTTTTTATTAATAAAGATATAACTCTGATCTGCCAGTTTTTTTAATAATTGTCCCATTTCCCGGTCTTGAAGATTATAACGGGACAAAGTTTGGTAAAGATCCGTCCATACTTTTCCCAGTAAATATTTGAGCGAATTTGATTCTCGAACTAAGTAGTACTGAGCTGCAGCAGCTGAATTATTACCAAAATAGTAATACTCATCCAAATGCTTCTCTTTAAATTCATCTTTCACTTCGAAGTTGATCTCTTTATTCTGCAAATCAAAAACCAAAAATACTGTATAAGGCAGATCCTCTTCTTTTAATTTAACTTTCAAACCTTTTATCAAAGAACTAAACTCATTATTTCCGCCTACATTAGCGTTTTTCCCAATGTATGCGGTTAATTGCGGTAAATTCAACATATTCACCTCCCCATATAAAATGTAGATTTTCGGAAACTCAGTTTCCTTTATTCTCAAGCCCTCTCACGAGGGCTATTATTTTTTTACCTCCACTTGTCTCTATTGCAAAAATAGTTGATATTTATAGATATCATGAGATATTATGAGTATACTTGTGATTGATGCGAATATATGCTAATATTCATACTTGACTTTTTCGGATCATCCCCATAATTGAAGTGGATGGTATTTTTTACCATTACTTTAATAAATGAGGGTGATTCTTTTATGCTTACAAAATGTTCTTCTCATGTTGAGTTTAAATAATTTTTGCGGCAGCAGGTTCCTCTGCTGTGGGTTGTTGATTCAAAAAGGCTTATGTTTTTCTCTAGGTCTTTGTCTAAGGTTTGGTTTTTAAATTTGGATCCTGCTGCTTGTTTGTTGTACAAATGTTTTTCTTCTTCTATGGGTAGGCCTGTTAAATATGATCCTGTGTGTATTTTAAGGTCTTTGGTTTTGATGTTGGATCTTGGATACCACAGTGTTACTAAATGGGTTAAGGCTCTTCGTTCTGATGATATTCTGGCTGTTTTGTCCGGCTTTGAGCCTCATAATACGCCAGGTGTGGGAACGTTTTATGATTTTTTTGATAGGCTCTGGCTTGAGGATAGGAAGACCAGGATTAAAAGATGGCGTAAATTGAGGTCTCCTATTAGAAAGCCAGGGAAAAAGTTCAAAACCGGACAGAAGCAGCCTGTTAAACATCCGGGGGTTGTAGGTAAGTTGTGTAAAAGGGTTAAGAGTGGTAGATTACCTTTCCCCCTGCGGGCTGAAAAGCTTATTCAGGAGATTTTCGCCCGCTGTGTTGTGGATGTTTCTGTCTATATGGGCATGATCCCGGATCCTTTGAACCTTGTGCTGTCGGGTGATGGCTCTTCTTTGAGAACGGGATCCAGCCCATATGGTGTTAAGGTTTGTGATTGTAGGAAAAAGGGTATTTTTAGTTGTGATTGTATGCGTCGTTTTTCTGATCCTGAGGCTTCTTGGGGCTGGAACAGTTACCGTAATGAGTATTACTATGGGTATTCTCCTTATGTTTTGACTGCAGCATCAAGTGTTGGTGAACTCCCAATGTATATTAGGCTTGTTGAGGCCCGCCGCCATGATTCTGTAACAGGTATTGTTTCTTTGGCTGAGTTTAGGGAGCTTTATCCGTGTTTGGGTATTTCTAAGTTTATTGCTGATTCTGCTCATGATGCTTATCCTTTTTATGAGCTTTGTGAGTTTTGGGGTGTTGAGCCTTTTATTGATTTAAATTCTAAGGGTAAGGGCAATTTTAAGGATTTGCCTTCGGTCAGTGTTAATGAGTATGGTGTTCCTATTTGCCCTAAGGGTTATGCTATGTGTTTTTGTGGTTTTAATAAAAGTCGCAGTCGTTTGAAGTGGCGATGCCCTTTGAAAGCCGGCAGCAGACGTGTTAGAAAAAACATTTCTTGTGATTGCCCTTGTTCTGATTCCCCTTATGGGCGTACGGTTTATACTAAGCCTCAGGATGATTTAAGGCTTTTTACTAAAACCCCCAGGGATTCTAAAGCGTGGCGCAAGGTTTATGCTATGCGGTCTTCTTCGGAACGCTCGTTTAAGCGGATTAAGAATGATTATGAGATTGAACGCTCTCACGTTAGAAGCCGCAAGAATTGGTATTTGTTTATTCATTTTGCTGCTATGAATTGTCATCTTGATGCTTGGGTTGCTAAGGCTGAAAAAGAACATTTTGATATCTGGGCTGAGGTTTTGGGTAAGGCTTTTGCAGCTTAGAATCCCAAAGTTAATTATTTTCTATATTTTACCTTTTAAAATGGCTTTTTTAAAGGGTTAGTTTGTTATTGCCATTTTTGGGGTTTTATTTTTGTAAGTATTGCTGTTTACTTGTTTTTTTGTCCTTTACTTCCTTGTTTTGGTAAATGGTTATGGTTTATTGGTTTTTTTGTTGGGTTTGTTAGTTTTTTACAGGGAATTATTGACTGTTTTCGAAATTACTCAAAATATTATTGTTTCATAGTTGAAGTTTTTAATTTGGTTCACTAATTTTTAGGTATTTTCCTTTTTATCTTTTATCTTCCATAAAAAAATAGAAAGTCCTTTATTAATTGTATTTTTTTTATGATATAAAACCAGGTTTTGAGATACTCTTTTAAGTAGTAGTTGATTACTATTTTTTACTAACTGTTTCTAACAGCCGAAATATTGATGTGCTCTCAGCTACTCTTTTCTATATTTATCATTTCAAGCAATCCGAAGCCCATGCTGTTTTTTGCCCCTAATCCCGCATCAACTGCTATTTGTAGAAGTGAGGCCGGTCCACTCATGGATAAAATCCCACAATATCCCTTGATTACAAAACCTTTATACTTAATAATTTGCAGCTTCGGCTGGCGCAGAGGCTTAATCTGGACCTCTCCTTCCGGGGGTACTTCTCCATAGATAGCCTGGTATTTTTTGTAAAGGTTTTCTTTGGCTAAACGGGAAAAGTCGCCATCTCCGGGTTGAAAGTAACAGGTATATTTGCCCACCTCCGGCCTGAGTAAGGTGCTGTAAACTACCACCGGTGAAAGTGTTTTCACACGTATCTGCTTTTGCATGTGTGTGCTTGCCCCATCCGCTACCAACGGCCTGTCCACTTCTACCCTCTGAAGGCTGAGAACAACAGGGCCAATTCTTAAATTGTTTTTGGTCAGCAATCCGTTTAACAAGGATTCGCAAAACTTGTCCATTGGAGAAGAGACAATCAGTTTAACCGGCGACTTAAAAGTAATCTCTGCTGTAGAAGGATTAAAGTAATAAACCCCGGTTAAACGGGAAAATGTAAAGAGCTTAAATCGGCGTCCGCTCCCTTCAAATCCTGTATCGTGCAGAAATTCGGCGAAAGTACCGTCTAAGGTAGCGTAGATAGCCGATTGGACCATATGGTTGTAATGAACCGGCAAAGTTATGAGGTTACTATTATCAGGACAAGAAAACTCAATTAGTAGTCGCATGGTGATCCTCCAGGAATTGTAATATAATACCACATACTCCGACAAAAACTACTAAACTTAAATCAAGAATCCAAGTTAAACAGAGTATTTAATTTCATTTTGACTTGTTTAAACTTCTGAGAACTGATTTTTCCAATTTTCTTATATACAATTTTTGGGGATATGGTAAAAATTTTATTCGTCAATATACATGAAGGCACCTTGATATGTCCGTCAATTAAGTCTTTGTTAGTAAAATCAATAGAAAATTTCTGCTTATTCATGATATTTGAAGTAATTGCAGCAACTATGAGGTCATCCGTTTTCCGATTTAGCTTTGTGTTTGAAAGCACCAAGACCGGTCGGATCTTTTTAGAAGAAAAATCTGTAAAAGGAATATTTAATAACAAAATATCACCTTGTTCGAAGACCATGGCTAACCTCCAAATTTTTTCATGTAATCCTTATAGGTAGGCTATGAAGTATTAATTAATATAATATTGGTTTCAATTCTTTACTAAGAAAACTAGATAACATCTTTACAATATTATATGAATTAAAGTTTATCAATACTCAAATAAAAGCATAAACGAGAAAAAAGGCACAATATGGCCTTTTTTCTAAATTTTTCTTTTTATTATACATATTTTCTCCTTTATTCATTATCCCATACTTGATCGTCTATTTCATTATTCCAAAAATCCAGACAGCTTTCGCTGGCTAGCAATAAATCATTTAAAAGTTCTTTGTTGCGTTTGGCCACTAAATAGCCAATAAAATCAATAACTTCGGACAATTCTTTTTCTGGTAAACTATATATAAGTTCAACAATCTTTTCTTTTGGTATCCGCAAGCGTACTTCACCTCATAATCAATTTATATATTTATATGACTATCCCCTTAGCTCAGGGAGAATTATAAATGGCATCCCTCCGCTTGCCGTTCGCACCGCTCTTAGCTCCGCTCACTCTGGAATTTAGCTCTCCGCCATCACAGGCTAGGAGCCAAATTAACAGTCGCTTATGTGTTTGCCATTTATTCAATTGGACTTGCCGTATCCTGATTAAAGTATATAGTCATATATATTTATTATATCCTAAAACCGAGTCTTTTTAAATCATTTTTTAGGTGTGGAGCATAAAGCGGACATTAAACTAGAAAACAACACTCATTACCCTTATAAGTTTTTGGCACCTAGTCCGGCATCTAATGCGCTTCAAAGCAAAGTCATACGGTTATTATCAGAACCAGAAAGCTCAAACAATTACACTAAGCATATGTTTGTCCTCCCCGAAAGTACTAATTAAGATTAACAAGTCAGTTCAGTCAGAATAGTCTAAAAATATAAAAATACCTCCACCCAGTCACCGGCCAGCAGACATGCCCTGTATACATCCTCAAAAAACCGGTAAGAACATTAACCCCTCTCAGGCCGGTAACTAACAGGAAATGAATCGTTACCTCCTTTAGCGGGCACTAACAGCCGATTACCCCGCTGTTAAAAGCCTCCCTTATTCTCTGGGCGAGATATGAATACCTTTCAGCTACTTTATTGTTTTTAACCGCTATGGCAAGGGCTTTTTTGGTCCCAACTAGAACAACCATTTCCTTTGCCCTGGTTA
>JABUEW010000120.1 GCA_013314855.1 Bacillota bacterium
TGACATCCTGGGAAGAAAATGAGTTTGGAATTAAGTATCGCAGAAGCTGGAAGGGTTATGATTTTGGTATTTTGAATGAGCTTTCGGATGAGGGGCTGATTGGAGGCAGCCATAAATCAAAATCAGTAAGCATTGGTGAAGATGGCATTAAGAAGGCTAAAGAATTGCTTAAGAAGTATGGGTTTGAAGAACTACTTGAAAATAAAGAAGATTAGCAATACTTTGATATAATATAAGTGTACAGGGATAATAGTTATTCGGTGGTGTTATGCTGGGGTTACCGTACAATATTTTAAAGTTGGTTTCTTACGATGCAGAGTGGGTAAAAGAATACAATGAAGAGGCTGAAAGAATCAAAGCTGCAATTAATGATGCATCTGCTACCATATGTCATATTGGTAGTACTGCTGTTCCCGGGATGGTTTCAAAGCCTATTATTGATATAATGCTTGGTGTTGACGATATGGAAAAAAGCGATTATTACATTAACAACCTGGAACAAATAGGATATAATTGTTTAGGGGAATGCGGAAGGATAGGAAGAATATTTTTTGTAAAAGGCGGCATTGAGAATTGCACGCATCACTTGCATCTTGTGGAAAAAAACAGTGAGTACTGGATAGATAATATAATGTTCAGGGATTATTTGATACGGGATAATAAAGCTGCATCTGAATATGCCGGTATAAAGGTTGAACTTGAAAAAAGGTTTAGGACAGATAGAGATATGTATAGACTATTTAAATCAGAATATGTTGAAAAAGTTATCAAACAACTAAAAGAGAAGTGTGCAAACACAACATCATGAGGTAAAACTACGTATACAATATGAAATCTACATTTTTCACGTAATCCTATGATTGCAAAGTATTTGAGAGATTATAAATTTGTACGTGAGCTTGGCGAGGGTGTGGACAGGATGTACCAGGAAATGCTTGAGGCAGGATTGCCCGCACCAGAGTACGAGGTTGAAGGATTCATGACGATTTTGACTGTTAGCAGTCACTCTCTTTGAAACTATGAGATATATTTAATTCACCTTTTTTGGTACTGAATTTAATAAATTTTGCAAAAAAAAAAGCAGGAAAATTTCCTGGAGATAAATATTTTATTAAAAAAATATATGAAGTATTTGGAGTCAATTATTTTGAAGATGATTTAAGAGATATCCTTGAGTATATAATTAAAGAACTCTATTATTCCAACAGGGAATTAATACTTAAACTACGTCTGAAGCATATTGATAGAGCCATTTTCAAATATAGACAGGCTAAAGAAAAAAGACGTATCTGGAATACAAAACAGTATTTTAAAGCAAGTATCTTGAGAGCAGTTCAAGAAACTGGTTTGGATGAGTTAGAGCCTCTTGATGATCTAGAGATTATAGATTAGCTTTTACAAATATTTATTATCGTCTATATATTATGTATAAACAATTTCTGTTGCTATCAGCTTAGGATTTCCGTCTCTTTTTGTCCCGACAGTCTCAAATAAAGTGATTTTTTCAATCTCAAAGAGAGTGATTGTTAACAATATACGCGGTGTATTAGTTTCATATAAATAAAATAGTCGTAGATTTACACGACGGAGGCGAGGGAGAGGAGAGTTGACCTCCGGCCGTTTATATACCTGTGGCTTATTTTTTGCGATTAAAATACTCTTCGGTAACCTGTAGCTGTTTTCTCAAAATCTCTCTCCACATATGCTCTTTAATCTCTCCACTTCCCATAGAGACCTTCGTTCTCTTGATGTTTCCATTGGATTCTACTTTTCTATAATAATAGTGGTTCGTCTGTTTATAGAGTTCCCATCCATCACGCTCACAGAATCTCTTTAATTCTTTCCAAGTTGGCATTTTATTATCTCCTTAACTCCATCCAAATCGTCCTGAATTAAGACATTGAGAACATATGGCAAATGCCCCCTCCTATTCGGAGCAGAGTGCCAATATTGAAACTCATTATAAAAGTCTTGAGCATATTCTACCAAATCAGTTGCAAGAAGTTTCAAAGCTTCTTCCTCATTCGAACCATTTACAACGATGTCAAATTCCGCTAAAGAAGCGGTAACCGACCCATCATCTTCTCTAAACAATTCAGCTGTAAACGTATAAGCTTTAAGAAGCTCCTTCAACACATCAAGACTCGATGTAAAAATATAATCCCGCGACCTCTTGATAAGTTTTGGTTTTTCCCGAATAATGGAATCAATGAAACCGCCCCATTCTTTCCGTACATCAGTAGCATTGAGCGTTAACATTTTTTTCATCCCCTTTCTCACCTCCTATTGTATCATATTATGCTCACTCTGTACAGTATGTACATTTTTTATTATTTAATTCTTATTTGTCATAATAGATTGGCCTGACTTGTCGACACCGGTTTGCCGGGGTGCTTAGAGCCCCAGGACGACGAGCTGCGATTAGACAGCTAAGGCTGATACAAAATTATCCTTTTCAGCGTTTATGAAGAATCAGATTTTTAATCTTTACTCTCCACAGGTATATAAAGTTGCAGATATTATTGATACATTTATATACAGGCGAAGGCTTGTTGAGGCAGATTACAGTTTTTCAACAGCTGTAGGACTCTTTAAGAATGTTGTAGGATTTTTACTTGTGATATTGGCGAATGTCTTTTCCAAGAGATTTACCAAATAAGGAAACTGGGAACAACGAGAGTACTAAAACAAGCAAAGAGGAAACAACAAGTAAGTTTGAAAAATGCTGGAACTTACATGGCTTGTCCCAGGTGACTGGAGTAGTTATAAGGAGGAAACCAGGGTTGAGCAAATACTGGAAGAAAAGTATAATGTAGACCTTGAGGTCATTGCCATAAACGCTTGGGATGAAGAAAAAGTCAATGTAACACTTGCTTCTGGTACGTATTCTGATGTATTTATCCGATGGGGATATAGTCATTTTTACAAAAATAATGTAATAAGAGCAGTGCCAGAGGATTTAATGAGGAAAAATATGCCCAATGTTGTTAAATATATTGACACTCTGGGGGGACAGCCTGTATGGGACAAAGCATATAACTATGAAGATGGGAAGCTCATGGCAATACCTACTGTGACACTTGCTGGAGCTGCAAAACAGGTATTCGCTGCAAGACAGGATTGGCTTGACAACACAGGAATAAATAAATTGTCAGAAACCATTGATGAGCTTTATGATATACTTAAGGCGTTTACGTTTACATTCACTTTTACTTTTACATTTTAAGGTATTGCTGATTTTTATGTTGCTCCCGGCAATACTATGAAGCGATATGCTATCATTTATCAGGATAAATATGTTTTCCGCATTTATTGATTCTGCACTGAGGCCTCCAAAACTGTAAAAGCTTTCACAGGCGATTTCGCAATTACAGTTTAGATTAGCCGATGATATAATGTTTTTAAATTCATAATCACAATTTAAAACAAAGGGTTGTAAGTTTTCAAAGGTTTCCGCCTGGATGCTGCCCGACCATTCAATAAATTTATTTGTTTTTGTACTTTCAGAGCAGTACCTGAGAATGCCACATTGGAACAAATCCACAGTCAAATCGCCTATTATAACGGCGGTTTCGGCTTTGCATATCCCTTTTAAATCATCAATTGTAAAATTTCGTTTGGCAACTTCCGGCGAAAGTATTTTTGCAAGCTCCTCCAGAGAATATTTGTCTTTTAATCTTTGTATGGCTTTAATGCGGTTTAAGATTTTGGTTTTCTGGAAAAAGGTTTCCTGTCCGGTGAAGGATGGCTTTTTAATAAACCAGTCTTCCGGGATCAGCCCCTCCCTTTTCCAACGATAGAACTGACCATATGAAATACCTGTTTGGTTTAATAAGTCCTTTTTCGATATAACTTAAAATCCCGGTTTTATATAACTATGATCTCTGAAAGCCCTATGATATCTGGATTTTGTGTAATTTATCCATAGTTATAATTATAACTATAATTCTTTAATTGCATATCTGAAAAGCGTTGATATTACTGTATTGTAAAGCTTCATAGTTATAATTTCCCGGGATTTTAGGATATAAGGAGTATGAGATATGAAGGCATATTTTTCAGTATTCAGGATGCGGTTGATAAATGGGATGCAATATAGGGTGGCAGCATTAGCCGGTGTAGTGACACAGTTTTTCTGGGGCTTCATGTTCATCATGATTTATGAAGCATTCTATTTAAGTTCAGTACAGACCCCGCCTATTGCGTTGCAGCAATTGGTCAGCTATATATGGCTGCAGCAGGCTTTTCTGGTGTTTGTTGTTCTGTGGTACAGAGACAGTGAATTATTTAACCTTATTACCAGTGGCAACATTGCCTATGAGCTTTGCCGTCCCTGCGGGCTATATGGATTCTGGTATGCAAAGCTAACTGCACAGAGACTGTCCGGGGCTCTGCTTCGGTGCCTGCCTATTCTTGTGGTCGCTTTTTTCCTTCCGGAACCGTATGGTATGTCACTGCCTCCGAACCTTGCCGCTTTTGGGTTGTTTGTTCTAACCCTTGCCCTAGGACTTCTTGTATTAGTTTCGATATCAATGTTTATATATATATCAGTGTTTGTCACCATGTCTCCTGTGGGATCCCTTTTGATGATCGGTGTGCTGGGCGATTTCCTTGCGGGAGGAATTATTCCGATCCCGCTGATGCCTTTGTGGCTACAAAGGATTGCTTATGCATTGCCGTTCCGCCTGGCGGCGGATTTGCCGTTTCGGGTTTACAGCGGGAATATACCGGTGAATGAGGCACTAACAGGTGTACTCACACAAATTGCCTGGCTTGCCGTACTTGTTATACTGGGAAGACTTGCTTTGAACAAAGTATTACAGTGGGTTGTGGTACAGGGAGGTTGAAGCGTCATGAGATTATATTTTAAATACCTTAAAATTTTATTAAAGGCACAGATGCAATACCGGATTTCCTTCTGGCTGCTTTCATTCGGACAGTTTTTTATTCCTTTTTCCGTTTTTGCTGCGCTGTATTTTCTTTTTGAACGCTTTGGTTCCATCAAGGGATGGACATTTTTTGAGGTGGCGTTATGTTTTTCCGTGATACATATTGCATTCTCTGTAAGCGAATGCTGTGCAAGGGGCTTTGATGCTTTTTCCGGTATGGTTGTCAATGGAGAGTTTGACAGGGTGCTGGTGCGTCCCAGAAGCACTTTTTTGCAGGTGCTTGGCTCAAAATTCGAGTTTACAAGAGTAGGAAGGCTTATGCAGGGTGTGGCTGTTTTTATTCTGGCAGTATCAAACCTGTCAATTCAATGGGATATATTCAAGGTTGTTACTCTTATATTGATGATTGTGGGTGGTGTCTTTGTCTTTACAGGCATATTTGTTCTTGCTGCAACCCTATGCTTCTGGACCATTCAGGGTATTGAAGTGGCGAATATATTTACTGACGGTGGCAGAGAAATATCCCAGTATCCATTGAATATCTATAAAAAATGGGTCACGAGGTTTTTTACCTTCGTTATTCCTTTTGGATGTGTCAGCTACCTGCCATTAATGTTTGTTCTGGACAAAGTGAAAGGCGACAACCTTTTATTTATGCTAACACCACTATATGGTATTATTTTTATAGTTCCCTGTGTTCTTGTTTGGAGATTCGGGGTAAGGCACTACCGGTCGACAGGGTCTTAAAAAGAGAGGTAGCAGGGGAAATAACTACCGCTTTCGTGCATCCCTTATCATTGTAACATAAAAATTGGGCAAGACTTGGTAGTCCTTGCTCCTTTTTAACAAATATGTCTTCTGTTTTGAATATATTGTCTTGGTGAAAACTCATAAAACTTCTTAAATGCCTTTACAAAGCTGGAATAGTTAGTAAAACCGCATTCGTAGCTTGCTTCCATGAAAAAAGAAGAAAGAGTAAGAATACACTTGCATTTATCTAAAAGTTTGCGTTAGAGGAAAAAATCAAGTCGAATTTATTGATTTTCTTGAATTATAGTTATTTAAAATTTTTTTCATCTATTTAATGTGGTAAAATTAGGGTAGTTTCACCTGAATTAATATGAAAATCTATAGTATAAATAATCTTGTGGTGCGTCCGGCATCAGAAAATTGCTGTACCGAGTAATTACAAACCTTTGTATCTGATATGATTTGTTATTCAGAATAAGGGTAGTCATCCTGAATATGCTTTGACATTTGCATTCTAAACGTCCAAATATTACCAGCGAAAAGTTTGCAGAGTCTTTTGCTTTAATATCCTATAGAGTATGTTTTTCCAGTAAATTTTACTTCCACAATATCCGAAACATCCTCAGTATTTTCTATTTTTATATCAATATCATTAATTCTTACATAAGTTCCCTGACAAATTACTGCCTTACAGAGCTTCCCATCTTCTTTTCTAACTATGAGCAGCCAAGCATCGGTTTCTATCTCAAGTTCATCTTGAGAGTCAACCGAATTATTTCTGTTGTCTTGACCTCTAGCCCCAATGTGGCAAATAACCTTTTTCTCATAACAAGGATCTACTGCTATTATATAATCGCATGTTCCTGTTGTCGATATAACTTCTATTGCTACGTTCGAACTGAGATCAGCTTCTTGGCAGGAGCCAGCCGTTAATTTTTTATCGTAAGGCAATAGTTCAAGTCTTTTAATTGAAAAAATATTTGATTTTCCTTCATAAGGTTCAAGAATCCCGGCAAAAGTAGATTTATATTCTCCTTTAACTATTATTGTAGGAATCCAGTCTTCCCTATTTCCTACCTGTTTATTTTTAGAATGCGACCAATCTGTAGTATCAATCCAGGATTCACAAATACATAAGCTTGCATCTTTTGTTAGATCTGTATACCTTAGGTGTATATCAGCTGAATTGTTGAGCACCTTGTATCTGTCATCAATCTTGAAATCCACAAACCACCCGTTCTCAGGATTATTATCATACATAAAATTCCTCATATATGCATTATGTCCATCTACACTTACCTTTTCATAAACTGTTTCACAGGAAGTATTTTCATATTTCTTGGATAGATTAAGCTTTCCGGTAGTTATAGTGGAAAAAGAGCTCCTTATAAATCGTTCATGCTTTTTACCACCTTGATCTTTTAATAGTGCTGGAAAACATTAAATTCCAAAGCTCATCATAAGATTTTTCTTTCCACCATTTTGCAGCCTCAATGATTTCAACCTGCCTTGCCTTTTTTGCTTCACACTGCTCATCACATCTTTGTATTAAAGCGACTATCTCATCATTGAAAAATACACTCTGTGATTTCATATTCTTTTCACCCCTATCCTTCTAAACAGGCCTTTATTTTGTTTCTGTACAATTCCTTTTTTCTTTTGCCATTTATATTATACTACTACTTTGAATTTTGTGTATAATCGAAAAAACAAGTGAAAGTAAAAGTATATGAAGTTTGATTTTACACGGACTGAATAATGAGCGGATGTTGTAAATCATACGCTTAAATCTATCTGATGCTCCTTAAGCCGTATCTCTTCCTCTAAAAAATTGTTATAATCAAATGTTCTCCTGATGACTAGGAGATACTTGAACTCACAGCAGTAGTTATAGACAATACCGGAATGGGAGCCCGGTTTGAAAGTTCAAAAATTTTTTACAGTTTCTACACAATTACGTCAAAAAAGGTGGGTAAGATAAAATTGTAATCCAAAAAGATTAAAACTAATTTTAGTAATAATTTATAACGGAATACACAAACTGAAACTTGATTATAGTTAATGCAATTTATTAGGAGATGAAATTTAATACGAGATAGGAGGTATATTGTCATGGATATCAGAAATGTAGAGCAAATAATGGGAAATGAACAAGTTTATGGAAGCAGGAATTTTGAGAATTCTGGGAATTCTGAGGTTAAAGAACAATTTAATTCTACCCAGCCAGATAAGTTTAATAATGATTTTAAAAGTAAAAAGAAAGGCAATATTAAAACTTACTTATCTGTAGTGTTAATAAGTTCAATACTGAGCAGCAGTTTGATAGGGGGTGTGATATACTCAAAATTTAATAAGGAACTTAAAAAACAGGCTGAATTAATACAAAATATTGCTTCCAAAAGCGAAACAACTTCCAGTGACGAAACGGGGAACAGCATTAATTTTATGTATGCAAATTCAGGTTCAGGCATTAATACAAGTGGTCTAGGAACTTTGGCTCTTGCTTCAAGTAAGAATTTAACCATTACTGAAATAGCAGAAAAAGCAGGTAAATCTATTGTTGGTATAAGGATGACATTTGTTAGCAGTAGCAGCAGACTGTATCAATATTCAGCTCAATCCCTGGGAGAGGGCTCAGGAATAATTATTAACAAGGATGGATATATAATGACCAATTATCATGTAGTCGAATATGCGGATCCTAAAAACAACTTAAGCAAAAATATAACCCTTGAGGTATTCTTGCCGGATGGAAGGGAAGCATCTGCAAAATTTGTGGGTGGAGACAGCCTGAATGACCTGGCAGTGATTAAAATTGACCTTGATAATTTACCGGTAGCTGAATTAGGAGATTCATCAAAGCTTAAAGTTGGGGAGCTTGCAGTAGCGATAGGAAATCCTTTAGGTATGGAATTTGCGGGAACTGTGACTGCAGGAATAATAAGCGCATTGAACCGTGAAATTGAAACTACAGAAAAAACCCAGCGCTTTATACAGACCGATGCAGCGATTAATCCCGGCAACAGCGGGGGAGCACTTGTAAATTCGCAGGGACAGGTAATTGGAATTAATACAATAAAAATATCTTTTACCGGAGTGGAAGGATTGGGATTTGCTATACCAATTAATGATGCAAAGCCGATAGTAGAGCAATTAATAAACTATGGGTATGTTAAAGACAGGCCATATATAGGAATAAACGGCCAGGAAATAAGTGAAATAATATCAAGGCAGTTTGGAATTCCTACAGGATTATTTATTACGGAAGTCGACCCGGAAGGCAGTGCTTACAAAGCGGGGATAAAAAGAGGCGATATAATAACCAAATTTGCAGACAAGGAAGTAAGAAAAATGAGTGATATAAATAACATAAAAGAAAACTACAAGCCGGGTGACGTTGTAACTGTTACAATTATAAGGAATAATAAAGAAATGACAATTAAGCTGACATTAACCGAGCAAAGTTAAGGATATCAATAGTTTAACCAAACCGTACTTCAGAAGAAAATAGCAGTAATAAATTTAATATTAATAAAAGCAAATCAATAAATCGTGATTCTGCTGCGAAACTCAGAGCCTGATGTAAATGATGCTGCTTTATCCCAATGTATTGATATTGAATGAGTTTTACAGCAGAATTAATTATTAGTTAATACTTTCTCTTTCTTAAGTTTAGAGGGTGTTACTCCCTTATATTCTTAAAAACCCTACTGAAATAGTTTATATTATTAAGCCCTACCTTGTCATCGACATTGCATATTCTCTGCTTATTTCGTGTTCAAGCTTCCTTCCATTGAAGAAGTTTTTAATGTCATCAATTAATGCAATAGTCACAAATTTCCGCCTGTCAACCGTGGGGCCGGCCATATGTGGCATAAGTATTACGTTGTCCAGCTTTCTAAGTACACTGTCAGGAGGCAGTGGCTCAATTTCATATACATCAAGGACAGCCTTAAATCTTCTTTCTTGTAGAAGCTCTACCAGCGCGGCTTCATCAATAATATTTCCACGTGCGGTGTTTACCAATAATGAACTGTTAGGTATCATTTCAAGCAGTTTTCTGTCAATCATATGATATGTTTCAGGTTTCCTTGGGGCATGAATTGATATGATTTTACAGGTTGAGAATATTTCTTCGAGGGATGCCTTTTCCACGCCGTACTCTATGAGGGTTTCATCCTTTATGTAAGGGTCATAAATCTTTATTTTAACCCTGAAAGGATTAAGCATCCTGACAAGGTATTTCGCAACCATTCCAAAGCCTACAAGGCCAACAGTCTGATCAAGCAAGCCCTCATTATAGTAACCCTTTGTTGCCCAGCCCCCGTTTTTCATGTCATATGAATAGTATGGGATATCACGGAGAGAGCTTAATATATATCCGATGGTTCCTTCTGCTACAGATTCGGCAAATATCTTATTTCCGCTTATAACCCTTATGCCTTTATCATAGAGGCAATCACTTACTAATGGTGCTACACTTCCTCCTGTATGAGCGATAAGCTTCAATTGCCCTGCAACTTCAACAACATCGGCATCAAACTGAACATGCCCCCATCCTGTTAAGCATACATCAGCACCGGCAACCTTCTCCTTAAGCTCCTCCTTTGTGAAATTCCTATCGGTTCTATTCCAGATAACTTCACCAATTGACTCCAATATTTTTTCAGTTTCTTTTGGGATGAAGGAACTGCCCCAGTCGGCTCCCATTGGTATTGATACAAGAATTTTCATAATACTTTATTTATCTCCTTTTCATAAAACTAATTTTTTTATTTTATATTATATATAACTGAACTTACGCAAACAAGCTAAAAGCTTCATATATCGGGACTTTGAAAACTTAATATTGTCTAAAAGGTTGTTGCAATAAGGTTTCCAACATTTACAGCTATATTATGTAAACCATTTCTGTTATATTTATTAGCAGGGATCCATATACTTATTATTTACAATCATATAAAATAATATATATTTCGTCAATAAAAAGAACATAAATTTATGTAAAATTCTTGTAGAAATTATCTGCAATTGCATCAATAAAATCCTTGTTGGTGCCAAAGGTACTATTACACCCAAGCCACCTTGCAGGAAATTTGCCTGACTTCTTTTGGCTATGAACTCTAAATCATCAGGTACGGTACAATCCTTGCAGCGTTTCCGTTAGTCGTTGATAAACCACTTTTCAGGTATATAGAGCCTCCAGTTTAGCGGAGTGATTACAGCCTGTTGTATAAGCTTCGGGTCCCAATCGTTGTTTTGCAGGACCATTTTTTTCGACCTTCTTTCTTTGGTAGTATTGAGAGTTCGGGCTAAGGACGTTCGGGGCAAAAGAAATTGCAATTAAGAGGAAAGAATGCGGTCTATCATTGTAGAGACTCAGACATTCAATTATAAAGCTATAGAAAATGCGCCCATGGAGACGAAGAGACAAACAATTGCAGAATAATTATTCCCTGTGGTATAATCCTGTGATATAATATAAATAAATATACTGCTAATTGCGATAGAACAAATTAGTAGAAAGGACTGTATATGGGTATGATAAGCAAGCCCCATGACAAATTTTTTAAAGAAACCTTAAGTGACCTTGAAATCACAAAAGACTTTATGCTCAACTATCTGCCCAAAGAGATTCTGGAAATAATAGACTTGGATAATCTTTCGGCCGGTAAGGATAGCTACATTGACAAAGAATTGGAAGAACTATTTTCAGATATATTATTCAAGACCACTATCAATGGGAAAGAAGGATATATTTATTTTTTATTTGAGCATAAAAGCTATTTGTGCAGCAGAACATCATTACAGTTATTGAAATATATGATTAAGATATGGGAGCAAAAAATTAACAAAGAAAACATTAGTAAGCTACCCATCATTATACCCTTAGTAGTATACCATGGAGAAAGTAAATGGAACATTGATACTAGTTTTGCAGGGATAATAGAAGGAATAGGAAACTTGCCTGAAAGCATCCGGAAATATATTCCCTGCTATGAATACATACTATATGACTTATCACCATATGGAGATGAAGAAATAAAAGGAAACGCAAAACTCAGGATATTTTTAGAGATACTAAAGGCAATATTCAATAAAAACTTTGACGAATTTATAAAAACTCTGGAAAGGTCATTTGAAGCCTTAGAGAAACTGGAACATCAGGAAAAAGGCATAGACTATTTTGAGACTTTTGTTAGATATATTATGAATGCAAGAAACGACATCAATATAAAAGATGTCTATGAAGTAGCAAAAAAAATCTCTTTAGAAAGGAGTGAGGAGATTATGACAATAGCAGAGCAACTTGTTAAAGAAGGCATGCAGAAAGGGATTAAAGAAGGCATGCAGAAAGGGATTAAAGAAGGCATGCAAAAAGGGATTAAAGAAGGCATGCAAAAAGGAATTGTAGAGGGAAAAAGAAAAACAGCTAGAAACCTTTTGAGACTGGGATTTTCAATAGAACAAGTAGCGGAAGCTGCTGAGTTGTCTACTAAAGAAGTTATGCGGCTAAAAAGAGAAATTGAAAAATAGAGAAGTACAGCCCGGGAGGAGACTGTACGGAAAGCCGCAGTACTTTCCCGTGCAGTCCATAAGAGGCTGTAAAAAATTTAGTATAAATATAGTACTTACGCAAACTTTGCTGAACCTTGACAAATTCATGTGCGCCCAGACGAAGCTGTAGACTTGCTAGCTGGTGAAAGTCCAGTCCAAACAGACGCCAAGGGGTTTGGTAGCTATAAACCCAGTATTGTCAGTAATGGCAATGCTGAAGCGGTTTG
>JABUEW010000121.1 GCA_013314855.1 Bacillota bacterium
ACTCCTCGTTGCCACCTGAAATCAGGAAAATTATGTACGGCGAAAGTAAATCTAATGAAGCTGGCAATCCAATGGGTACATCTGATGAGTCCGATAGCCTAGAGGGAAATACGGAAGCAAAAAAAAACTGATTATGGAAAAGGTGTATATCATGTTCCCAGTGCTGCAAGTGCTGGTGCAATTCTTGAAAGACTTATACAATGTGTTTGATACCCGCAGTATTGAAGCATTGGATGCATTCATTTCAAAGTATATTAATTCCGAAATATATTCTTTGGCACAATATGCAAGTGGCCTTCAAGACGACTATAATGCCGTGAAAAACAGTTTGCTTTACCTGGATATCAGTAATGGTCCTGTCGAAGGCATTAACAGCAGAATCAAAATGAAACATAGACGTAGCGTAGGTAGAGAAGGCTTGGAATTGCTCAATGCATATATGGTGATCCCTATAAAGCTGATCAATCCATATATTCGTATTTGAGTAAGAGCCTGATGTTAGCAGAATTATGCCTATAAGGAGGTTTTGATAACATGAAAAGAGACGAAAAACAGAGTGTAGACAATATTTTGCGAGAGTATAGCATAGGATAGTATAAAACTTTTCTACATACAACTGAGGAATACGGATATTTGCGTATGAACCCTCTTTTTTACCAGTATCCATCAATCACTTTTTAAATATTCATATCATTTTACTGTTCCAATAACCGATTCACCCGCTTTGACCATATCTCTGGGTTTTACATTTATTTCTGCACTATCAGGCATAATGATCTCTGTTCCTGAACCAAATTTAATCATACCGAAGCATTGACCTTTGTTCAGGCTACTGCCCTCTTTAATCCCTCATATAATTCCGGTAGTCTTTTCTCAAGATTAAGAGGCTTCAAGTTTTTGTCCGTCCATGCATGAGCTGTTTCCCCGGTGGCTACCAGACTTTTGTTAAGACTGTTGTAAACCTCATAAGAAAATATAATCCTTACACACGTCAGCTTTATCATCTTGACCCTGACTTCAATTTCATCCTCATACCTGGCAGGGTTTTTAAAGCAGCACTTTATTTCTGTTAAAGGGAGTAAAATACCTTCGCCTTCTATTTTTGAATATGGGAAGCCGAGTTTCTTGAAAAAACCGGTTCTTGCAGCTTCAAACCAAACGGGATAATTAGAGTGGTGCACAATTCCCATTTGGTCTGTTTCAGCATATCTTACACTAAACTTTGTCTCTGAAATAAACAATCAATCACCGCCCAGCCTTTTTTCAAGCATTTCTATGCAGCCATCCACATAGTTCTTATCGAATTTTTCAATTTCACCGTTGTCACAAAGAGCTGCCAGATCGGGGTCAACAGGCAGTCTGCCCAGAAACGGAATCCCCATGTCCCGAGCAACCTTTTCCGCCTTGCTTTCTCCAAAAATGTTTATTCTCTTTCCACATTCAGGACAAACTGCATAGCTCATGTTTTCAATGATTCCGAGAATAGGAACATTCATGGTCTTTGCCATATTGTAAGCCTTCTTGACTATAAGAAAAACTAAATCCTGCGGCGAAGTCACAATGATAATCCCATCCAGAGGTATGAATTGGAATACCGTCAACGGAACATCTCCTGTCCCCGGAGGCATATCAAAAAACAAATAATCGAGCTTGCCCCAAATCACATCGGCCCAGAACTGTTTTACCGCTCCTGCGATCAGCGGTCCCCTCCATATTACCGGTGCATCGTTTTTATCCAGCAGCAGGTTGATAGACATGATTTTAATATCATTATGTGTTCTGGCAGGATATATGCCGAATTCACTGGTATCAGCCCTGTAATCATCAGCGCCGAATACCTTGGGGATAGAGGGGCCGGTAATATCTGCATCCAGTATGCCAATGTTATAGCCTTTTCTCCTCATCACAACGCCCAGCAGGGATGTTACAAGGGATTTACCTACTCCACCCTTGCCGCTTAAAACAGCCACTGTCCTCTTAATATCATTGAGTTCGTGTGTTTCGCACCTGAAATCCTCAGGATTACATTTCTCTTCTCCCGGACACCCGTTGCTTCTGTTTTTTTCTGAAGCTTGCTGCATTTTCTCCACTCCTCCATTTAATAATTGATAAATTATTTGTTGATCTTATTTGTTGATTTCAACTTTTCTATTATAGTAATTTTCAATAGCGCTTCTTAAAGCTTTCACGCCAAGGTTTGAACAGTGCCTCTTGTTATCAGGCAGACCGCCTAACGCCACTACAATATCATCTTCAGTTATTTTCATTGCTTCCTCTATTGTCTTGCCTTTGGCCAGTTCGGTTGTCATGCTGCTTGTCGCTATTGCAGCGGCGCATCCCAAAACAAGGAAACTGATATCTTCAATAATTCCATTCCTTACTTTAATATAAATAGTCAGTGAATCTCCACAACCGGGATCACCGATGGTCCCTTCTCCGTCCGCATCATTCATGCTTCCTACATTTCTGGGACACATGAAATGCTCAATCACCGTATCGGTATACATCTCATCATACATACAACCCACTTCCTTTTCAAAAGGGGACATTACGAAACTGCAGAGAACAGATAACAGACTCCGGAGAACAGAACTAAGAACTGCTTCAAAGCCTTTCATAAATATGATTTCTGAGTTCTGATTTCTGTTCTCTAGAACGTGTGTCCCCTTACCTTAATAATATTAATTCAATTGAATACCACTTTCAGCATGCCGCAAAGCCTGTATCATGATGGCACACTCAATTCTTTTCTTTTGAAGCGTACATGCAATTTCATTTGGCTTAAGTATACTTCCGTTTGAATACCATGCGTTTGCATGGCAACCCCCGGAGCAAAACAGCTTTGCCCAACAATCCCTGCATTTTTCTTTTGTAAGGATATTATTATTTTTAAAACTTTGTTTAAGCTTTTCATTACCGATACCTTCAAATACATCCCCCATGATAAATTCTTTTTGGCCTACAAACTGATGGCAGGGATACAAATACCCCTCCGGTGATACTGCCAGGTACTCAAAGCCTGCTCCACAAGCAGTTATTCTTTTATATATACAGGGTCCTTCATACAAGTTCAGGTTGAAGTGATAAAATCGGCAGCTGCTGCCTTCTTGCAGGCATTTTAAATATTCTGCCGCAAACTTTTCATATTCATTGAGAATATCCGGAATATCCTGTTCTTTAATAAATAATTCGTCTCCCGACCCAACAACCGGTTCAACCGAGATTTCCCTGAAGCCAAGGTCTTCTGCCAAATGCATTACATCTTTGGAAAAGTCCTTGTTCCTGGAAGTGAATGTACCTCGAACAAAATAGCTCTTTCCATTTCTTCCACCGACAAGCTTTTGTGCAAGAGGTACAATTCTGTCATATGTACCTCTTCCCGCCCTGTCATACCGGATAGAGTCATGGACTTCTTTCCTTCCGTCAATACTGATGACTACGTTATCAATGTATTTATTGATAAAGTTAATTTTTTCTTCGTCAAGCAGAATTCCGTTTGTGGTAATAGTAAAATAGAACTTCTTTCCGGTTTTGTTTTCAAGCTCTCTTCCGTAGGCAACAACCTCTTTGACCGTATCAAAGTTCATTAGAGGTTCTCCGCCAAAAAAGTCAATTTCAATGTTATGCCTGTAGCCGGAATTCGATACAAGATAATCCACAGCCTTCAAGGCAATATCCTTTGTCATTAACCTGCGACCGCTTTTATAGTCTCCTTTGGAAGCAAAGCAATATTCACAACTTAAGTTACAGTCGTGAGATACATGCAAACATAAGGCTTTTATACTATCAGCATCTTTTTTGGCTAAGACCATTTCGTCAATATTTTGTGGAGTAGAAAAAAGAAGGCCCTGCTCTTTCAAGGATTTTATTTCGTCATAAGCTTCCTTTATTTCTTTATAAGAATATCCTGTATTGAAATGCTTAATTACATCGTTTAGTGGAGCCAGTTCCTGCATTCCTGAAAGTAACCGGTAGCTTAAATCATCAAGCACATGAATGCTTCCACTGTCCCCATCAACTGCAAAATTATAGCCATTCATTGTAAATGTATGAACCATTCATCCCAATTCCTTCCTTGTAAAAATCAGAATTCTATTGTATCTCCCGCATACAGGATAAGACAGCGGTCACCCAGGAAGCGTTTCATCTCATACATTGCTCCAAATCCAGTACAATGCAAAGGAACAACCTTTTGGATATTCATATCCAGTATGTGCTGGATGGTCATCTGCAAGCGTATAGGACTTACATTTTCCAGATGCATCCCGGCCACCAGAAGTTTTATGCTTTTATCAGGAAAAAGCTTCTGCGCGTACTTGAGGCTATTGATAATTCCCGGGTGGCTGCATCCAAGGAAAATTGCTATTTCAGCATCATCCTCAATAATAAGCATCTGTTCATCCAGCATCATATCATGCATCATCCTGCCGTCCTTCTCAACGTAAAAGTCTTTCGGCACTTCTTCAAAAGTGCTGGAACAAGGAATTTCTCCGGATACCATGATGCCTTTATCAATCTTCAAAGGCTTTCTGGTATAAACAATCCGGTCTTTCATCCAATCCTGCCCGGATATTTCAAACGGTATTCCTACTTCCATGGACAGTTCATCCATATCAGTGGAAGCAAACTTTTTTAAAAAAGCATCGGGATGAGAATAAATTGCCGGAGCTTTATCCTTATAGGGAAAATACTGCAATCCACCACAATGGTCATAGTGGCCGTGACTTATCACAATATAGTCGGCCGCTTCGAGAGCGATGCCCATGGCTTTTGCATTATGGCAGAAAACCGAGGATTGGCCTGTATCAAACAATATTGCTTTGCCGTCTTTTTCTATCCATAGAGACAACCCGTGTTCTGCAAGCAGCCCACGCATTCTGACTCTATCATCAGTGAGTATATGTACTTTCAACATTTTTGTATCACTCCAATCATGGCTTTGTACGATTTATCGGTATCCCTCTGTTTTCTGGCGCTCCCCCTTTGCAGTCATCCTTAAACCAGCAAGGATACATATCTATTATTGCCTTTACCCCAGCTATATTAAGCCCTTTTGCATCAACTAAATATTTAATGAACTTAAGCCTCAACAAATCATTATTCGAATAATATCTTCTTCCGTTAATTCTATAGGGTCTAATAAGATTATTTCGTCCCCTACCCTTAGATTTTCAGGATGTTCCGCAATAAAAGAAGCAACTGTACCTATTGTATAAACGCCCTTATCTTCATCTATCATTCCAGACCTAACCTACTCCATATAAAATAAAGAATCAGCAGTACTTTTCTCTCGGAATATAATGCGTGTGCAGCAGTTGGTGTGCTTTATGGCTGTTTGGTTCACCAAGATACTCGTCATAAAGTTTTTTAATTGATGGATTCTCATGTGATTTCCTAATAGGAAGATTTCTGTCTTCTTCATAAATTGCCTGGGCTCTCAATTTAATATAGTTTTTTTGTAAACGTACATTTGCTTTTACAATAGGCTGTCCTCCTCCATTGATACATCCACCCGGGCAGGCCATGATTTCAATAAAATGGTATTGTCTTTCTCCTGCTTTGACCATATCCAGCAGTTTTCTCGCATTACAAAGCCCATGAGCCACAGCTGCTTTAATTTCCATGCTTCCTGCACTAATAACAGCCTCTCTTACACCTTCAAGGCCTCTTACATCTGTTATATCTACACTATCTAAAGGCTTGCCGCTTAATATTTCCGATACAGTTCTGAGTGCAGCTTCCATAACTCCACCTGTTGCACCAAATATTACGGCTGCGCCTGTAGAATCGCCAAACACAGGATCAAACTGCTCATCGGGGAGGGCTTTGAAATCAATGCCGGATTCCCTGATCATCCTGGCAAGCTCCCTTGTTGTTATAACTGCATCCACATCCGGATACCCCACTGCACTTAATTCAGGCCGCACCGCTTCAAACTTTTTGGCTGTACAGGGCATAACAGATACAACAAAAATCTTTGATGGATCAATATCATTCTTCTCAGCATAATAGGATTTCAATACAGCCCCCATCATTTCATGGGGTGACTTGCACGAAGAAAGATTATCCAAAAATTCAGGATAAAAATATTCACAGTACTTAACCCACCCTGGACTACAGGAAGTTATCAAAGGCAATTTCCCATCATTTTTAATGCGGTTTATCAGTTCATTTCCTTCCTCCATTATAGTTAAATCTGCTGCAAAGTTAGTATCATATACCTTATCAAACCCCATACGTTTCAAGGCTGCGACCATCTTTCCTTTTACATTTGTTCCAATATCCATATCAAATTCTTCACCCAGAGCGACACGAACAGCCGGTGCTGTTTGTGCTATCACATGCATTTTGGAATTATTCAGAGCATTCCACACTTTTTCAGTATCACTTTTTTCATATATCGCTCCTACAGGACAGTTAACTATACACTGCCCGCAGTTTACACAAGAAACATTATCCAGTCCTTTATTAAATGCCGGCTCAACAATTGATTTGAAACCTCTTTCAGTTACTCCTATAGCACCGACCCCCTGAACATTCATACAGGTTGCAACGCACCTGCGGCAAAGTATACATTTGTTTGGGTCTCTAACAATAGAAACCGTTGACTCATCAAGAGGTCTTTTAATGTTTTCGCCTTCAAAACGTATTTTATCTACTCCGAAGCTTTCAGCCAATTCCTGCAGTTCGCATTTTCCGTTCCTTATACATGTAAGGCAGTTTGTTTCATGGTTTGAAAGAATCAGTTCCAGATTTATCTTTCTGGCTTGCCTTATTTTAGGTGTATTTGTCCATACCTCAAGGCCTTCACTGACAGGATATACACAAGCAGCTTGAAGCGTTCTTGCGCCCTTGACCTCTACAAGACACATCCTGCAGGCACCAATCTGATTAATCCCTTTCAGATAGCACAGTGTAGGTATTTCAATATTAACCTTTCTGGCAGCTTCAAGAATTGTACTACCTTCAGGAACTTCCACTTCCCGGTCATTGATTTTGAGCTTTACTGTCTTCATTACAATCTCACTGCTCCTTTTACTGTGAAAATGTTTGTTTATTTACATCAATATTTGATGTATCTGGCATTTTGAAATGCAACTCCAATTTTGTACCTTTTCCAACTATTGAATTTATATTAAACTTATCCGAGTATCGTTTTATGTTTGACAATCCTCTTCCCGCTCTAAAGCCCTGACTTAAAACATGTTCCGGAGCTGTTGAATAGCCATCCTTCAGAGCCAGTTCGACATCCGGTATGCCTGGACCACAATCCTGTGCAATCACAATAACCTCGTCAGGATATACCTTCAGCCTGATGCTGCCACCTTGGGAGTATATAACCATGTTCATTTCAACCCCATAACAGGCAACGCATACCCTTTTTATAAACTCTTCTGCCATACCCATTTATTTGAGAACTCTTTTAATACTGCTTGATGCATCTCCTGCAAGTTCAAAATTTCCAGGTATAATTGTAAAGGCGTGTTCTGCCATCAATTTATCTTTCATGGGTGTAACCTTATGTACGGTGGAAGGCCTGCCTTGTACAGTTTCCCGCATGCTTCGTACATTATGTATTCCGTTCCCAACAAACAAATGCTTCTCTCGACAGCCATATGAATAATATTCTACAAAGGGGTTCTGCCTCTGACAAATATAATCACCGGAATATCGCTCATTTCTGCTGTATGAATAACCTGAGGACTATTCAAACCGGTTAACAGGGCCATCCTGCCATGAGCGAATGTAAGTACGTCGCTCATTAAATCCGAACCAAATGCAAAATCGATCTTGTTATCTAGCATATCTTCTCTTGCAAGCATCTGAGCATTCAACAGGTTGCATATCTCTCTAATTTTCAAGTTGCTCCCCTCCATTAAAGGTGTGTCTAAAATAAATAAAAACCTCACCTTTCATAGTTACAACCTCATTTCTAATCAACAATCATCAAATTACTACCAAGCATCCGGTAGCGATGAATTATTCGATAATCCTCTGCACTTTTCACAATAGCCATATATTTTTATAGGTTTCTCTAACATGTAAAATTTTGCAGATAACTCTATGTCTTTCTTAAGCTTTTTCAATACATCTCCACCAACCTCTTTAACTCTTCCGCACCTCAAACAAACCAATTTATGATTGCAGTAACCTGTTGGCAGTTTAATCTCATATTCGCTAATTCCTAAAACATCCGTAGTTTTTTCAACCAATCCTATTTTTACAAGCAATTCAAGTACTTCTTTTACTCGCTGAGAATTAAGTCTGTGTTCCTTATTCCTTTTATATTTTAAAATTTCATGTATTTTTTCATCATTAACCTGATGCCCTCTGCATCGGTTTAACACTTCGAGTACAAGCCTTATTTCTGAAGTAACAGCTATATTTTTTTCAGTCAAAAACCGCTATATATCATTCATAACATTTCTTCTCCTTCAGTAATATTGGGTGTAATTATGCTGGCCATGCCGATGAATTTCTTCATTTTATCAACCATACCCATGTCAACTGATTTATAAAGCACTCCATTATCCCCAAGTACCGGGATCAATAACTATTAATTGATCTTCTTTCTTATAATTGCTAATAAACCGTGATATTATATCAATTTGTCTCGGTGAACCCAAAAATCCTGTATAGATGCAGTCAAACTCAATACCTAAAGTGGACCAATGCTTTATATACTCATCCATATGTTCTGTAAGATCAATAAATTTGTAGTCTTCAAATCCGCCTGTATGTGTGGACAGCACAGCAGTAAGAAGAGGACAAACCTGCACTCCCATAGTAGATAGTATAGGTATTACAATCGTTAACGAAACCCTTCCGAAACCTGAAAGGTCATGTACTGCTGCTACTCTTGGCAATATTGGTCTCACTTCCGGTGCTCCTTTCCCCTGATTTCCTGATAAAAAATTTTTTATTCTCATACATAAATTCTTCAATTATACCCTGCTGTATAAGGTTGTTAATAATAGTCCTATCAAGATTTCTGTCTTTTAGCAGTTTATCAATAACATCCTCTCTTACCGGATGTACGGATATAATACTAAGCAGATCATTTATTATGTCATCCGTAAAGAAAAAACTTTCTCCTTCATCTCCTGTGATACACTCAACTTCAACATGAGCCAAATTACGTATGGCATTAAAAGCTTCCTTCAATTCTTGTGTAGAAGGTCTCTGCACACAGCTTTCTGCCGGGGGACGTGTAGGCACCAACAAATACACTTTGGATGGCTTTAACTTCCCCAAGTACTTTCCAATCCCATCAATACACTCTTTTTTGTCATTATACCCGCTTACCAGCATTGTCTCTGTTACTAATGTACCTTTAAAGCTCTTGGCAAAATCTATTGTGCCTGTCATTATCTTATCAATATTCAGATAGCCATGGGGTCTGTCTACCCTGCGCCAGGTGTCTTTATCTAACATATAATTTCAAGTATTCATTTTCTAATCCAATGCAAAATCTTTAAATATCATACTTGCCTGAATATCCCTGTTATTCTGGTATTTACCGTTATACTCCTCAAAATCACCTGCAATCTCGTGATAAAATATCTGACAGATTTCAATGCCTGCATATATGCGTACAGGCTGAATACAGCTTATCTCAAGTGTCCAGTAGCCGCTAAAACCAACATCACCAAACCCTGCTGTTACGTGTACAAATAACCCAAGCCTTCCAATAGAGGACCTTCCTTCTATCATGGGAACATAACCTTTTGTTTCTGTATACTCTACAGTCCTGCCAAGGTATAATCTGCCAGGATTCAGAATAATGCCTCCTTCCGGAATTATTATTTTTGAAATTCTGTTATCTTTCTTCGCATCCAGGATGCAACTCTCATAAATAGCCAGTTCATTATGTAACTTTAAGTTATAACTATTGGAGTTCAACTGCCGCTCACTGAAGGGCTCAATAATAATTTCCTTGCCCAGCTTATTCTTGATTTCCTTTCCAGATAAAATCATGTTGATCATCCCATCTAATTTCTTCATGTTAAAGGCAATTAACTGAGTCTTTTTAAGGCCTCTCTCATATCAAGCTTTTCCCATGGAAGATCAAGGTCATTTCTGCCAAAGTGTCCGTAGGAAGCAACTTGTTTATATAAAGGCCTTCTTAGACCAAATCTCCTTATTATTGAAGCAGGCCTGAAATCAAACACATCCATAACAATGCTGCGAATTTTTTCATCAGGAACTATTCCTGTACCAAAAGTATCTATTGAAACGGAAACCGGCCTGGATACACCTATTGCATAAGCAAGCTGAACTTCACATTGTTCTGCAAGCCCTGCTGCAACAATGTTTTTCGCCGCATGTCTTGCAGCATATGCAGCAGAACGGTCTACTTTGGTAGGGTCTTTCCCAGAAAACGCACCACCCCCGTGCCTTGCATAACCACCATATGTATCAACGATAATTTTTCTACCTGTAAGCTCTGAGTCTCCCTGAGGACCTCCTATAACAAAACGCCTGGACGTAAGTAATTCAAGATGCCCGATTTTCTCACTTCCGTCAGTTTCCTGGTAATACGGTGAGCGAGGACAATGGGCATGGGCATATATTCAGGTGTTTGAATACATGCATATCCGAACATCATTCCCTGGTCACCTGCACCTACTGCTTCTTCATCTCGCATAACTTCATTTTCTGCATCAACAGCCCTGTTTACACCAAGTGCAATATCCGGTGACTGTTTGTCAATTGATGTTATAACAGCACATGTTTTATAATCAAAGCCATAGCTTGCATCAGTGTATCCAATATCTTTTACTGTCTGTCTTATAACAGATGGTATGTCTACGTTGCATTTGCATGAAATTTCTCCTGTAATCAGAACTAACCCTCTGGTTACTACAGTTTCACATGCTACTCTTGCTTTAGGGTCATTTTCAAGAATTTTATCCAGGACTGCATCTGAGATTTGATCACAAATCTTGTCCGGGTGACCCTCGGTAACTGATTGTGATGTAAAAAATCTTCTGTACATATTTTATTCCTCTCACAACGTATATTTAGGGCTTATGCCCATTAGTATTATAATTAAATAATATTATATTTTTGAGCATATGTCAATAATTATTGCTTTTTTTAATACATTCCCTATAAATGACAAACGGAAAATATACGTACAACAAAAAAGAGCCCTTGCGAGACTCTTTTATCATATGTTTACAGCTAACTAAATTGTAACCCGATATTATTCCATCCTTCCTCTTCTCCAGCAATTGCGCCTGCAAAACTTCTGGCCATTAGTACTTAGACATACTACCCTCTTAGATTGGCAGTTCGGGCAGGTATATTGGCCATTAATAATTTTTTCAAAGTTTTCATAGCTTTCTTTCCACTCTTTCCCACAATCAAGGCACCGTACCGGACAGATGTTGCGGGTAAAATTGCCACCTTCTATTCGAATTGCTTTTCCGTTTATGATGCTGTCTGCGATTTTTTCCCTTGCATTGTTAAGAACCCGCTGGAAGGTTTGTCTTGAAACTTCCATCCTTTCGGAACATTCTTCCTGCTCCAGCTTCTCCACATCCTTAAGACGTATTGCCTCGACTTCCTCGATTTTTAAAATGTTTTCTTCCATGTTATTTGTTTGTATGTCTATAGGCACAAAGTGCTGTATAACCGGAATAAATTCAACTTTTCTCCATTTAGGCGGCCTGGCCAAACCGGTATTCCCCTTTCCATATTTTTATTTATGCTACTATTCTATCATTTTCATCCATAATAAAAAAGAGTATATGCATATTTGGAAGATTCCAGTTGCCTGAATAATAAACCTTTACAATTAATATTAATATTTATTTAACAAATAGAAAGCAGGTCCTCATTTTTGGGAACCTGCCCCCGGGAATAATATGCACGTCGTTATATCAAATATCATAAGTGGACATTCTCTCCTGTATAGGAATGCCTTTAACTTAGCGAGTGTATCCCTTTACCTTGTTAAATCTCAATATTAGTTTCTATTCCCGTATCATTTGAGCGCCACACTTCGAGCATTTGATTGAATAGCAGGGGTTGCCCTGCTGATGGGGCATTCTGATTTTACAATTCGGGCATATACAGTAGCCGCCCGGACCTGCTCCTGCACTGCTTCCTCCCATCCTTCCTCTGCCTCTGCCCCTGTCGATCCCAGCTCCTCTTCCGGTACCCGGACCCTTCCCCATGGGGCCTGTTCCATCTCCAAACGGCATAGAATAAACCTCCTTCATCCTGATTACTCATGAGCATGATCACACTCAGTTTTTTCAACGCCATATCCTCTTCCTGCACCGGGTGTACACAAACTTTCTCCACCTTCAAGCATACCTTTCTCAAGTTTTTCTATTACTTCATCAATGCTTCCATCCACACCCATAA
>JABUEW010000122.1 GCA_013314855.1 Bacillota bacterium
CTTTAGTGTTTTCTGGCATCTGCTCATCCATATTTATTGCCAATGTTACTTTCTTTTCAGCATCTTTTTCTTCAGTCATCTCACGGGCGACTTTTTTGAAGTGTTTAATAGGGTCTGGGTATATCTTCTGTAATTCATCTAGGTAACCTAAGGACATAATTGTGCGGTCAGTGGAATATTTTTTTACCGGGTCTCTGTATTTTTCTGCAATGGACAAGAAGATCCTCCCGGTCTTTTTAATGGGGACCTGTTTAAGATACACGTAAAGCACCTCCCGAACTTATTTTTTCGTCTGTGTTTTACGTATATTATATCACATTATTCCACATTATGCTACATAAATATGCAAAAAAATAAAAAAAATTTAGAAAAAAGCCCTTGATATACAAGGACTACAAGTTTTGCTTCCAATATTTAGGTGTTAAACTAGGGTGCAGACGTGAATTAATACCAATTTTCAGCGTAAAAAGTAAAATTCATAAATTTCTCTTGACACTTTCACTCTATTCATGCTATTATAAATCAAAATTAAAATATAATAATACTATAAAGCTAATATCCCCAAAGGCAATGAAAGGGAAAAGTAGATTGCAAAATTCCTTCAAAGCGAGCCGGGGGTGGTGAAAGCCCGGTAAGGAATTGTAATTGAAGTTCTCCCTGGAGCTGTTGGCTGAACTGTATATACTGTATATTAAGTAGGCCATACCGGAGCTTCCGCCGTTAAAAGGAAGGGTGTATCGGATGACTATTATAAACATTTATAATGGTGTCTCGTACATTAAATGAGTGGGCTTTGCCAATTTGGGTGGTACCGCGTGGAATATACATACTCCTCGTCCCTTAACAGGACGGGGAGTTTTAATTTTATAGCAAATAAAAGAAATATAAAGAATAATTACAAAAATCACAAGGAGGATTCCGATATGATAGTAGTAATGAGCCCTAATGCTACAAAAGAACAGATTAATAATGTGGAAAAAAAGCTTGTTGAACTGGGTTTTAAAACCCATCCGATTTTTGGAGAAGTAAAAACAGTTATAGGCGCCATAGGCGACAAAAGACTTTTAAATACCCAGTCTATTATTTCAATGCCTGGTGTAGAAAGCCTGGTTCCTATTATGAAACCTTTTAAGCTGGCAAGCCGCGAGCTTAAACAGGCATCTACAATTGTAGAGGTTGGAGGCATAAAAATTGGAGGAGAGGAAATTGTTGTTATGGCAGGACCCTGTGCCATAGAAAACGAAGAAAGCTATATGAATACTGCCTTTAAAGTAAAGGAGGCCGGAGCCAAAATTTTGAGGGGCGGAGCCTTTAAACCCCGCACTTCGCCGTATTCTTTCCAGGGGTTGGAAGAAAAAGGCTTAAAAATTCTTGCAGCTGCAAGAGAAGCAACAGGTTTGAAAATTGTTACCGAGGTGATTGATACACGGGATGTGGAGCTTGTCTCAGCTTATACAGACATCATCCAGATTGGGGCAAGGAATATGCAAAACTTTAAACTCCTGCAAGAGGCCGGAATGGCAGGAAAACCCATCCTTCTTAAAAGAGGCCTGGCGGCAACTATAGAAGAATGGTTAATGGCGGCAGAATACATTCTTTCTTCCGGGAACGATAACGTTATCCTATGCGAAAGGGGGATAAGGACCTATGAGACTGCAACCAGGAATACCATAGATATGAGTGCTATTCCCGTAGTAAAAGAGCTTTCTCATCTCCCTATCATTGTTGACCCCAGCCATGCTACAGGTTCATGGAAGTATGTACCTGCACTGGCAAAAGGGGCTATAGCTACAGGAGCAGATGGACTGCTTATAGAGGTGCATTCAGACCCTACATGCGCTTTATGTGACGGCCCCCAATCCCTTAAGCCATCCAAATTCATGCAGTTAATGGAAGAGCTTGGACCCATAGCCAGGGCAGTAGGAAAAAAACTGTAGGAGTTAGTGTCAACTGCTCAAGCCTTCTTACTATAAAGCTTTGTATAAACATAATAATAGCTTTTTACTCTTTTTAGGAACCTCTCGGTTTCCCTAAATGGAATTATGTCTAGGGAGGAACCGTACTTGCTGTAATCTCTATTGTTTAGCCACTCTTTTACATTGCCGCTTCCACCATTGTAAGCGGCAATTACTAAATCTGTATTATTGTTAAATTCATTGATTAGCTGCCTTATATACCAACATCCTATTTTAATATTTGTTTCAGGGTCATAAAGGTCATCTAATGAAAAATTCTCTATCTTTATACTCTCTACCCCCCACATAGCTGTCTTTTCAGTAATCTGCATGAGCCCCCTGGCATTTTTTACAGATTTTGCATAAGGATTAAAACTGCTTTCGGCCTTTATAATAGCAAATACGAGGTAGGGGTCAATTCCATTTATTTCCGAATATTTGAAAACATATTCGCCAAATTTTAACGGATAAATCCTCTTTAATATCGTTGTAGAATTATCAATAAGCAAAACTATTACAAACATGGCAATGAGAAAATAGAATACATATTTATATTTATTATATGACTTTTTATTTTTCAGATGCAAAAAAATCACCCTAATTTCTTTTGAATATATAATTTGGCTACAACTTTCTCCAATTCTTCAACACTTCCATCGTTATTTATAACCTCATTTGCCAGTTTTAAATATTCCTCATCACCTTTTTGCGCATTTATCCTATTAACAGCTTCCTCATACGTAATATTACTTCTTTCCATAATGCGCTTTATCCTTGTATCTTTACTGGCAACAACTACCCATACTTCATCAACTACATCAAGAAATCCATGTTTCACTGGCAATGGCACATCCAGTACTACAATCTCAACCTTCTCTTCTTTCAATTTTTCCAGATTGCGGATAATTTTATCCACTATATATTTATGTGTAATAGTGTTTAAAACCTCAAGCTTTCCTTTATCCATAAAAACAATTTCACTTAATTTTTTTCTGTCCAACTCACCTTTTTCATTCAATACCTCTGTCCCAAAATAGTTCACTATTTCTTCCACTGCCGGTTGCCCTTTGCTTGTAATTTCCCTGGCAACTTTATCAGCATCGATGACCTTTGCCCCAAGGTCACATAAGATCCTGGCTACCGTACTTTTACCACTTCCAATTCCGCCTGTAACCCCAATAACCTTCAACTTAATTCACCCTTTATCAATATTATTAATATTTTACTTAACCTCATACCAGTTTTTACCTATCTTTATGTCAACCATCAGCGGAACTCTAAGGGTTACCGCTGTTTCCATACATTCTTTTAGGATCTTGATAACCTCGTTTTTTTCATCTATATGAGTCTCTATGATCAATTCGTCATGTACCTGTAAAATTAACCTGGATTTCATATTATTGCTTTTTAGTTTGTTATAAATCTTAACCATGGCAACTTTTATTATGTCTGCAGCACTGCCTTGTATGGGTGTGTTTAATGCAATACGCTCACCAAAAGATCTTATATTAAAATTATTTGATGTTAATTCAGGCAAATATCTCCTCCGGTTAAATATTGTTGTTACATATCCCTGTTCTTTTCCTGCAGTGATAATATCACGCATGTATTGCCTTACTCCCGGATACTTACCCAGGTAATCATCTATATACTTTCTGGCTTCTTTCCTGGTTATACCTAAATCTTTCGCCAGGCTGAAGTCCCCTATCCCATATATAATTCCAAAGTTAACAGCCTTTGCCCTATCCCTCATCAATGGCGTTACTTTGTCCTTCGGTATTCCAAAAATCTTTGAAGCTGTAGATGTATGAATATCCTCATTATTCATAAATGCCGCGATAAGGTTTTCATCTCCTGAAATATGCGCCAATACTCTCAGTTCAATCTGGGAATAATCCGCATCAGTAAGTATATAATTTTCATCCGAAGGTTCAAAAACTTTTCGTATTTTCCTACCCATCTCAAGTTTAACGGGAATATTTTGCAAATTAGGTTCAGTACTGCTTATCCTTCCTGTAACGACAACTGTCTGATTAAATTTTGTGTGTATCTTCCCCGTTTCAGGATTTATCATGCTGATTAGACCATCCGCATAAGTTGTTTTAAGCTTCATAAGTTGCCTGTACTCAAGTATATAAGAAATAATCTCATGCTCCCGTATCAGCTGTTCAAGGACTTCAGCATCTGTAGAATAGCCGGTTTTAGTCTTTTTCTTCACAGGCAGCTTTAATTTCTCAAATAGCACTTCTCCCAGTTGTTTTGTGGAATTTATATTAAATTCTTCTCCTGCCAAATTATATATTTCTCTTCCCAGGGATTCAATTTTTTCATCTAGCTCCTTTGATAAGGCTATTAACTCATCCTTATTAACTTTAAATCCATAATACTCCATATCCGCAAGTACATGTATCAATGGAAGCTCAATACTATAATATAATATTTCCTGTTGATTTGCTTTAATTAATTGATCCAGTATTTTTTGAAGTTTGTATATAGCTTGGGAATATCCTGTTGCAACAGGTATAACATCTTCACATGGAATATCCCTATAGCATACATGGCTTTTCCCTTTTCCTGAAAGTCCCTCTACCGGCATAACGTCTGTTTTCAGATACTCTACCGATAATTCCGACACCAAATAGGTATCTTTTGAAGGATTCAGTATATATGCCCCTATCATTGTGTCAAAGGCCAACCCTTTTATATTAACATTTACACATTTTAAGTATACTAAAAAGCTCTTTACATTATGCCCATATTTTTTTATTGATTCATTTTCAAAGACATCTTTAAACTCCCATATAAAGTCACGTTCACTTATCCCCTTCCCTATTTCAATATAAGCAGAATCTTCTCCACCCCATGATAAGGCCACACCTGCCAAATTCCCGGCAAGGGTTGTGTTTTGTCCGGGCATGTCTTTGTCCAGTAAATGAAAAAAGGATATTTCTTTTTGGCTAATAATAAGATTTTTTAAGTTTTTCAGCTCATCCAGCTCTTTTACATAAATTACTCTATTGCTATTCTGCCTATTCTCCTGCTTATTTTCAGCGCTTTCATAAATTTTCTTCTGTAATTCAAGCTTATCTATTAACGACTTAAATTCAAGTCTCTTGAATACTTCATAAAGTCTTTTATTATTATACTCACGTATTTTTAATTGTTCAATGCTACATAATTCTTCCGGCATGCTTCTTTCAATAGTCGCCAATTTTTTACTCAAAAAAGCCAGTTCTTTCTCTGCTTCCAGTTTCTCTCTAATACTTTTTCTTTCAACCTGGTCAATATTATTGTATAATTCTTCAATACTTCCAAACTTTCTTATCAAATCCAATGCCGTCTTTTCTCCTATTCCCTTTACACCGGGAATATTATCGGAAGCATCTCCCATTAAGGCTTTAACGTCTATTAGCTGTTCGGGACGTATTTTATATTTGTCAAGGAAAGTATTGTAATCGTATTCCTCTGTCTGTGTCTTGTTATACCTGGTTGTTGGGAGTTTTACACGGGTGGAGCCTGATATGAGCTGCAATGAATCCCTGTCACCGGTTACAATAACCACTTCCATGCCTTTTTTTTCTCCACACAGGGACAGCCACCCTATAATGTCATCAGCCTCATACCCTTCATACTCAACCCTTGTTATATTCATGGCATCAAGGACTTCTTTTATAACGGGAACCTGTACCGCCAATTCATCCGGCATTCCCTTTCTTTTTGCCTTATAGCCGTCATACTGCTCGTGTCTGAAAGTCGGAGCTTTCATATCAAAAGCTACACAAATATACTGGGGCTGTTCTTCCTCGAGATATTTAAATAATACATTTAAGAAACCATAAACTCCATTAGTATAAAGCCCGTCAGAAGTAGACAAAAGCTGTGGCCCTTGCAGTCCATAAAATGCCCTATTTAAAATACTATTCCCATCAATTAACATTAACTTATCAGCATGCATTTTTATCATTTCTCCATTGGTTTATTTTTATATACACTTGGCTTCTTTCAATATTTTACAAGACAAAATTGACTTCGTCAATTTATGTTTTGCAAGCACGAAAAAAAAAACAGTAACCTCTACCGTCAGGTTACTGTTTTATTTTATCCTTTTATTATTGTTTATTTACTTACATTAATTACCACATCAGCAATATATTCAGAATTTTCAAGCAACTCCCCAATTTCTTTCTCGATATCTTCTCTTTGGGATTTGAGTTTTTCCAGTTCAGCAGGGTTGGAGCATTCCTGATTACTCTCAATTTCTGCAATTTGCCTGTTAATACCTTCCAGTTTTACATTTAACTCATTCAGCTTTATTTCTATATCCTGCCTCATTATGGGAGAAGCATAATCAATATTTGCCTTAAGATATTCCACATCGTGTTCAAGGTTATTGAGGAAATATTGGTATCGGTTACCTGGGATGGTAAACTCTACAATATTTTCATCTTTCGCATCAATTTCATCTTTTGTATCACTTATATCTTTTGCACCACTTTTCTCTTTTACATCTACCTCAGCTGTTGCATTTTTATCTTCTACATCTGCCTCGGTCATTGCCTTGGACGAAAAATCATAAGTATCATAAGTTTTAAAGGTTGCCCCGCTATCAGTTGCTATAGACTTTATTATGCCTTCATCTATAACATTATCCCTAACAATAACAAAAACTTTTATTCTTCCCCTTTCACTAAACAATATATTCTCACTTACGATTTCATTCGATACTTCAGGTGTAGCTCGAGATATCATTATTTCCGGTGCTTCAGCCGATTTGTCGTTTTCTTCGTTTTCTGAAAATCCGAACATTCTAACTTCTTCTTCTTTCTTATCTTCAACAGCACTTTTGTTTTTTTCTTCATCAGCCAAAATACGCGCTCCAGTCTTTTCTCCTATATCATTCACAGTAGCCGACTGGCTCATACTTTCACTTTTGGTTAATCTATCTTGTTTTGTCCCGGAAAAAAAGCCGTCAAAAAATATCCCTTTCAACACAAAAACAATTAAAGCACCTGCTGCAATTGTTGATAAGGCTCTAATATAGCGGTTCCTTATATTAAACAGTTTTCCGGCTGTAAATTCCCTCTCTTTAACCTGTACCAGTTTTTCATGAAGTTCCTCTCTAAAATTATCAGGTAAATCCACCTCCGGCATACTGCGCAACATTCTCAATACTTCGAGTATATCATCAAGTTCTTCTTTACATAAAGGACATTGGTCTACATGAGCCTCAAATCTGGCTTTTTGTCCTTCATCCAGTTCACCATCAATATAAATGGATATTAAATCTTTTATTCTACTGCAATCCATCATCTCCAACCCTCCTTTCTATATTATTTGACGTAATCTTTATCCCAGAGTTCCATTTTACTTTTTAAAATTTCCTTAAGCATGTTCCTGGCTCTGTTTATTCTGGATTTAACCGTCCCCTGGGGGCAACTGATAATTTTCGCTATATCATCATAGCTAAAACCCTGAATATCCCTTAAAATAATTACTTCTTTATGTTCATTGGACAATTGAAAAATTGCATCCCTTACTGCCTCTTTGAGCTCATTCCTTTCAGCCGTCGATTCGGGTGTCGGCCCATCATCTTCAATTTGCCGTACAACCTCACCGTTTTCAAGGTGTATAACCTGATCTATAGAAATAATATTTTTGCTGTTCTTCCGTTTTCTAAGTTCATCAAGGCAAGCATTTGTAGTTATTCTATAAAGCCATGTAGAAAAGGACGACTGCTGCCTGAAATTCCTAATAGACTTAAAAACCTTAATAAATACTTCCTGGGATATGTCATTGGCATCATCATAATTGCCCATCATCCCTAAAGCTATATTAAAAACTTTTTTTTGATAACTTTCAATCAGCTGTTCAAAAGCTTCAATATCCCCTTTTTGTGATTTTCTTATCAGGTCCTTTTCTATTATTTCCATCAGGATTTAATACCCCCTTCAAAACATATATATTATACATTGTTTTTGGAATCATTTAAACAGTAAAATAGATGTTTTTTATAAAAAAAATATTACAGTTAATCATTATTCAACTTTAAGGAGGTATAGCTAAAGTATATGCTATTCCTAGTATTTTGCTTTAATTTATTGTTTTATTGTTATTGTAAATCTTTTCCTAATCCATCTTTGTTACTCTCAATATATATGCTCCTTGAAGGAAATGCTACCGAGAGGCCAAGTTCATCAAGAATTCCCATTATCTTAAGGTTAACATCCTCTTTCACATTAAGATAGCTCTGGTAATCTGTGGCTTTAGTAAAATAATATATTAAAATCTCCAACGCACTATCACCGAAATTATAAAAATTTACGTAAATTACATCAGGATGTACATCAGCATGGCTTTTTAGCATAGCTCTTAGCCTTTTTAAACACTCCTCCATCTTTTCAATGTTAGTATCATAGGTTATGCCCAGAATAAACTTTACCCTCCTCTTTCCCATTCTGGACCAGTTGGTTATGGTATCATCACTTATGACTGAATTTGGAATAGTAACAACTGACTGCTCGAAAGTACGTATCTTTGTACTCCTGAAACCAATATCCTCAACTGTCCCTTCGACTTTCGGCGTCATTATCCAGTCACCCACTTTAAAAGGCCTGTCAAGCATAATAGTAAGGCTTCCAAACATGTTTGCTACAGTATCTTTTGCTGCCAGTGCGAAAGCCAGGCCACCGATACCAAGTCCGGTAAGAAGCCCTGCGATATTATCTGTCCACTGTTGGAGTATTGTAATGGACCCTATAACAACAACTATAGTTTTCAAACCGTTCCTTATAAAAGGGAAAAGCATTTGGTCAATTTTGTTTTCAGAGCTGCCCAGGGTATTTTTAATAAAAGCTGTAACAGCATCAACTATTCTATACAATGCCCACAATATCGAAAAAGCGATTAACGAGCTTAAAACCCTGTCGGTAAAATTACTTACACCCTCAGGAAGTTTTAATATTTTCACTGCTATGCTCACACCTATTACAACAATTATAAATTTCATAGGTTTGTCAATTAACCCTGTAACAGTATTACTGAATTTTTTGTTAATCCTGTTTAATAATCGGCTTATTAAATTTAATACGATCCTCATAAATATATAACGGAATGTTATGAACATAACAAGGACAATTATTGCTCCAATAATCCTTAGAAGGTTATCCTTTACTATAAAATATGAAATTAAAGTCTGTATATCATTTAAAATGTCCATAATTCCCTCCTGAAATCTTTATTTTATTTTATTAAATGATTCATATACTTTATTTTCTACAACTAATACAATAATTCCTTCACAAAAACAAAAATATTTGCCAATGAATAATTTTCACAAAGAAACACATAATAATACAAAAATATACAGGGAGTGATGAAATTGAGTCTTGTTGAATGGAATCCGTTCCGTGAAATGGATAATTTTACTAGAGAAATGGGGAATTTTCTTGACCGTTCTCCTTTCAGGTTGTTTGGTATGCCCGGTGCACCTAAGGTGGATGTATACCAGACAGATACGGAAGTTATTATGAAAGCTGAGATACCCGGTATAAATAAGGAAGACCTTAATGTATTTGTTGATGAAAACTCCATAAGACTCTCCGGGCAAATCAAAAGGGCAAATGATTTTAAAGATGAAAACATATACCGCAGTGAAAGGTATTATGGAAACTTTTCCAGGACAATACCTCTACCGGTAGAAATAAAATCGGATCAAACTACTGCAGAATATAAAGATGGTATTCTTACAATAACTGCACCAAAACTAGAACCTTCAAAGCCCAAAGGAAAAAGAATTGACATTCAATAAAAATAAAGGAGAGGGATATTAATACAGAGGAAACAACGCTCCACGCAAAAGAGGGGTGCATTTAATGCATCCCTCAAAAGAGCGTTGCTTTCTTAATTAGAAGTACACATTTGCACCAAAATTTGATACAGCTCTATATTATATCAAATTTGTATCAAATTTGATTCTATAATTAAAGCTCCATACCTCTTTGTCACATTTTTAAGTCCATCCATCAACTTTTTATCTTTACTGCTTGCATTTTTGCTAAAAATTACACCTGCCCTGCCCTTATATACCCTCAAAGCTTGTTCTAGCGCATCCGGGTTACCCGTTTCTATAATAACAGGCTGCTTTAAATATCCCTGGGCTTTATTCACCACTTGGGCTAAAAGCTCACTGTTCTCATTATCAATATTTATATATATCACATCATACCCTTCTGATGCCAACTCTAACGCCATATCGGTCACTACTTCCATGTTTCCATCCTTTAATTGCTTAAAAAATTTCTCATCCTCTATGGAACTTAACTTTCCAATCTGTTTATTTTTATCATGTAAATTACATATATTAAATGAACTCACTCCGGATGTAATTACTGTGCAATTAGATGTAAACACTGGATACTTATCAGAATATTCAATATCCTCATGTCCCCATTTATTATCAATATTTTCCTTTATAGCACTGACAAACTCGGGAGTAGTGCCACAGCACCCCCCTATAAGCCTTGCTCCATATTGTACAAATTGTGCAGCCAGTTCAGCAAATTTTTTTGCAGTTTCCCTGTAAACAGGCACACCATCTATAATTTCAGGTAATCCCGCATTGGGTTTCACACTCAAATATCCGCCCCCTGCAAGATGCATCTTCTTTACAATATCAACCATAAGCTCAGGTCCGAAGGAGCAATTTGTCCCCACCATATCGGCACCTAGAGACTTTAATATTATAACAGCCGTTTGCGGGTCTGTACCCATCAAACTCCTGCCGTTCTGCTCAAATGAAACGGAGCAGATTACCGGAATGTCTGCAGTTTCTTTCGCTGCAAGCAATGCCGCCCTCATTTCAGCTATATCGGTAAAGGTTTCAAAATTAATTATATCTACGCCTCCATCAACTAAAGCCTTTACCTGCTCTTTGTATATTTGGTAGGCAGTTTCAAAATCAAGATCCCCTGAAGGTTCAAAAAGTCTCCCTGTAGGACCTGCAGATCCGGCAACAAATCCATCTTCACCCATCACTTCTCTTGCCAGTCTGGCACCTTGGTAATTCAATTCATAGGTCCTGTCATCAAGATGATGCTTTTGAAGTTGCACGCGGTTACCGGAAAAAGTATTGGTCTGGATAACATCGGAACCTGCCTCCTTGTATAAGCTGTATATTTTCTTTACCACATCACTATGAGTAACGTTCCATAATTCAGGACATTCACCTCCTTTTAACCCGAACTTTTGCAACATATACCCCTTTGATCCATCATATATAAGTATTCTGTTTTTTATTTCATCAAGAAAATTACGCAAACTTACCAACTCCTCACTTTTATTGCTATTATAACATGTATAGGAAAAATAGTGAAGAAGCATTTTATTTTTTGAAAAAATGCCGAAATACTGTTGACAATAGCCGCATTACTTCTTATAATATTAATTGTTTGGAAGTTAGTTAAAACTAATTAATTATTTGAATATAAGGGCCATTAGCTCAGTTGGTAGAGCACCTGACTCTTAATCAGGGTGTCCCGGGTTCGAGTCCCTGATGGCCCACCAACATGAAAAGCCGCTAAATTTAATATTTTAGCGGCTTTTCGTTTTTTTGTTGATATATTATAACAACGCTTAAAAACGTTTAAAAGTTGTGAAAAATTATATAAAAAGTTGTGAAAAGGTTGTGAATAAAAACTCTACTTCGATAAATCCGAATCCTGCGCTGTTCTTCTCACCTACGCCGCAGCTCCCAACCGCAGGCTCTGAAGTTCGGTAAAGTCTTGGCCAGTTAAAGGCTTCTACCGGCCCAGTTCTATGATTTGACCTTCCTTCCCAAAAGGTTTGACTTACCGAAGCCTGTTTATCGCTGTGCAGAGCGGGAGTTTACAAGTTATCTAAAATTAAACTAGGAACTATTCAAATGATACTTTCTTGAAAGATAGCATTTATAAGTAATCTACGACATGAGAATATTACTATATATTCATTTAATTGTAGAACCCTGTATTTTTACCCAGTAATTATATTATATAGGTGCGATTTATTTTTGTGTAACATATAATTCCATAAATGGATGTAATCATCCTGGACAACCCACCGATTAAAAGATATGATGTTAGGCTCATACGGGAATACGATGATAAGTAAAATAATAAAGTTGTTCAAAAGTATAATCTGAGAGTACGAAATAGGCATTTAGGAGATCCAATCCGGCTCTGCCCCCGCTTCTTCTGTGTTTAAATTTAATTCTGTCATTGTGGCCCTCAAGAGGGCCATTGCTGA
>JABUEW010000123.1 GCA_013314855.1 Bacillota bacterium
GGGGTAATACCTGTATTAATTTCAAAAAAATGGGAATCAATTATTTGCTTTGCAAATATGAATAATAGAAGGGTCTATTTTTTATCAGCTGGAAAAATATGTTATGAACAGCTGCGTAAAATAGGCCCTTTTATTTTTACTTTAATTAGCCTGAATAATTTGAACAAGCAATTATCTGAAATCTGAAATAAGTGACATAAAATTCAATATCCAAAATGAAGAAAGGGGGAAAAGAAAAATGTCAGAGAAACAATATGTTGTTTTTGTACTGGACGGCGAATACTACGGCATTGACATTTTAAATATTCAGGAAATCACAAGGTATGAAGCGCCGACAAGAATTCCCAATATGCCTTCATATATGCAAGGCATAATTAATCTGCGGGGAAACATCATCCCTGTAATCAACCTCAGAAAAAGATTTAGCCTGGGGAGCAGTGAGGTTACAGGTGAAAGCAGGATTATTGTAGTTAACCTTTTTGAAAGAAAAGCAGGACTTTTAGTCGATGCAGTAACCCAGGTAACAAAAATCGGTGACGGTCAAATAGAACCGCCCCAGGAAATAACTGCCGGTTGTGAACGCAAATACATTGCCGGTTTAGCAAAAAAGGGAGAGAAGATCATTATTCTTTTGGAACCTGCTGCCGTACTGGCGGAAGGCCAAGAAGTGAAGACCGGAAAAATTGCAGGCTGAAAACCAGGGCATGAAATTATCTGGTATTAACAATTTTCAGATCAGGAAGGAGGGACAGGATGGAAGAAAATATATTACAGGAAATTATACGGCAGGCGCCCTTCGGCTATGCCTACCACAAATTAGTTTACAATGCAGAAGGGCTTCCGGAAGACTATATCTTTCTTGATGTCAATCCTGCCTTTGAAGAAATGACCGGGTTAAAAAGGGAAGCCATCCTTGGGAAAAGGGTGACGGATATCTTGCCCGGTATCAGAAACAGCGGTTTTGACTGGGTAGACTTTTACGGCAAAGCGGTGTTATGCGGTGAAAGGCGGGAATTTACCCAATACGCGGAGCCCCTGGGACGCTGGTACAAAATAACCGCTTTTGCTCCGCAAAAAGGGCATTTTATTACTATTTTCCAGGAAATCACTTCAGAAATGGAACGGATAAAAACCCTGGAGGAACAGGAGCAGAGAATCAGGGAATTGACTACAGAACTGGAAACAGTGTTCAACGGTACCCAGGATGCCATGTTCCTCGTCAGGGTGGAAAACGGTGAATTCCGCTACATCAGGAATAACGCCGCCCACCAGGAATTGACAGGGTATAGCCTGGAGGATATAAAAGATAAAACTCCTTTTGAAGCAGCGGGGGAAGAAATCGGCGCAATTGTCAAGGCCGGTTATCAAAGATGCGTGGAGGCCAAAGTGCCCATAACTTATGAAGAAACACTGCCTTTTCCGGCCGGAGAAAGGACCTGGCTAACGGCCCTGACGCCTGTGCTGGAAAATGGGAAAGTAAAATACCTAGTGGGCTCCCGAAAGGACATTACCTTGCAGAAAAAGGCAGAAAAGGAAAGAGAAGAGCTGTTACATCGCCTGCAGGCCATGTTCAACGGACATACCGCCGTCATGCTCCTGGTCGAGCCAATATCCGGCAGAATCGTTGATGCCAACCCAGCCGCCTGCGCCTATTACGGTTATACCAGGGAAGAAATCCTGAGTATGTGCATCCAGGACATCAATATGCTCCCTAAAGAAGAGGTCGAAAAGTGTCGCCTGTTGGCCTTTAAGGAAAAACAGAGATATTTTGTTTTCCCGCACCGCTTGAAGAGCGGGGAAATCAGGCTGGTTGACGTTTATTCCTGCCCCATAACCCATAGCCGGAAAAAATTGCTTTTTTCCATTATTTTCGACGTCACCGACCGAGAAAAGTACAAAGAAGAACTATACCGGGAAAAAGAACTGCTTAGAACCACCCTCCTTTCCATTGGCGACGGAGTGGTCACCACCGACCAGGCAGGCAAGATAACGGCCTTAAACAGGGCGGCGGAAGAAATAACGGGCTGGAGTGAAGAAGAAGCAAAAGGCAGTCCCTTTGCCCAGGTTTTCGAGCTGATCAGTGAAGATACGGGTAAAAAGGTGGAAGATCCTGTAGCCAAAGTTTTAGAAACAGGGAAAATCATCGGCTTGGCCAACCATACTGCCTTAATCGCCAAAGACGGGCGTAAGATACCAATAGCCGACAGTGCTGCACCCATCAAAGACGAGAAAGGACAAACCTTCGGAGTGGTCATGGTTTTCCGAGATGTTACGCAGGAGAAAGCTCAGCAGGAAAAAATCCTCTATTTAAGCTACCATGATTCACTGACCGGCCTTTATAACCGGCGGTTCATGGAAGAACAGATAAAAAGGCTGGAAATGTCCCGGGAACTGCCACTGGCGCTAATCATGGCCGATGTCAACGGGCTGAAACTGGCTAACGATGTCTTCGGCCACGAAGAGGGGGACAAGCTCCTGAAAAAAGCGGCAGAGATATTAAAGGAAAGCTTCCGGAAAGAAGACATCATCGCCCGCTGGGGCGGGGACGAATTCCTCATCCTGCTGCCACGGACCTCTGCCAAAACTGCAGAGGAAATCATTGAAAGGATCAAAAACAGGTGTTTGCAAGTAAGCGACGGGAAGGTGCAGCTGAGCATAGCCATGGGTTATGCAGTGAAGACACAAGACTCAGAAAGCCTTAAGGAAACTCTCAAAGAAGCCGAAAAATGGATGTACCACAGGAAATTAATGGAGGGCAAAAGTTACCGTAGCGCCATTATCAATACCCTCCTTGCCACCCTGTTTGCTAAAAGCGCGGAAACGGAGGAACATGCCGAACGTTTGAAAATCTACTGCCTTACAATAGGCAGAGAAATGAGGCTTTCTGCTAAAGACCTGGACGAATTGGTTCTATTAGCTGTGCTGCACGACATCGGCAAAGTGGGTATTAAGGAAAACGTCTTGCAAAAGCCCGGGCCTTTGACAGCGGAAGACTGGGAGGAAATGAAAAAACATCCCGAAATCGGCTGCCGCATTGCTCAAAATACCCCGGAACTTGCGCCTGTAGCTGAATACATCCTGTGCCACCATGAGCGCTGGGACGGACAAGGCTATCCACAGGGTTTAAAAGGAGAAGAGATACCTTTACTCTGCCGTATTCTGGCTGTGGCAGACGCCTATGACGCCATGACCAGCGACCGGCCTTACCGCAAAGCACTGAGCAAGGAGGAAGCCATGGCGGAGATAAAGAGAAATGCAGGGACCCAGTTTGATCCACGGATGGTGGAAATGTTTTTGGTAGCCATAAGATAAGAGACAAAACGTCTTGAAAATAAATTTTAATGTTTTAAAAATAAAAATAATAATTAAGAAATAAGGAGGTATCCCCGTGAATTGGTATAACAACTTAAAAATACGCACCAAACTTATCAGTGGTTTTTTAGTCGTTGCCTTTATTGCCTTAGCTTTAGGCATCTTCGGAGTGTACAACATCAGAAAAATTGACAATCTGGACACCAAACTTTACGAAACCATGACAGTCCCTTTAGGTGAAATGGCAATTATTGTAGAATCATATCAAAGGATGCGGGCGAATGTGAAGGACATTCTGCTGACAGATGACCCTGCCAAAATAAGTGACTATGAAAATAGAATAGCCCAAAGAAACGAGGAATTTTCCAAAAACCTGAAAAGCTATGAAAAAACCTTGTTTACTGAGGAAGGCAGGAAACTGACAGAAGAGCTGTTTCATCATAAAGAAAAATACGATGCCATCATGAAGGATGTGATACGCCTGGCCAAGGAAAACAGGCGGGAAGAGGCACGCCTCCTCATGTACGGTGAGGCTGAAAAAATCAGGGCTGATATGGAAAAAACCTATAGAAGGATGATGGAGATAAAAGTTGCCGCAGCTAAAGAAACTGCGGGAAATAACACAAATACGGCAAACCAAGCAACAACGGCCACAATTGCTTTCCTTTCGGCGGCTTTTATACTGTCTGTAGTTTTGGGGTTTTTCATTGCTAACTCCATTACAAATCCTGTCAAAGCCGCGGTTGAACACGCCCGTATCATGGCCGGCGGCGACTTTACCCGGGAAGTGCCGGAAAGCTTCCTGCGCCGTCGGGATGAAATGGGGCAGTTGGCCCATGCCTTTGCCGAAATGAATGAAAAAATACGCGCTTTGTTAAAAGAAGTGGCTGCCTCTGTTGCCGAAACCAGCGCAGCCAGCCAGGAACTCTCCGCCACAGTGGAAGAAGTCAGCGCCCAGGGACAAAACGTCAATGCCTCGGTAGAGCAGATCGCTGCCGGAATGGAAGAAACAAGTGCTTCTGTGGAAGAAGTGACAGCATCCAGCACAGAAATCGGGAATGGGGCAAGACAGCTTGAAGCAAGGGCCGGAGACGGCAAGGCAAAGGTGCAGGAAATCGAAAAAAGAGCAGAACAGATGAAGGAAACAGCCCAAACCTCCAAACTGACAGCACAAAGCATCTATAACGTAAAACAGCAGGAAATCAAGAAAGCTATCGAGGAAGCGAAAATTGTCGAAGAAATAGCCAAAATGACAGATGTAATCTCCGAAATAGCCGGCCAGACCAATCTTTTGGCCCTCAATGCCGCCATTGAAGCTGCCCGGGCCGGCGACCAGGGCCGGGGCTTTGCCGTGGTGGCGGAGGAAGTCCGGAAACTCGCAGAACATTCGGCCCAGACGGCAGGGAACATCCAGCAGGTAATAGAGCAGGTAAAAACGGCTGTGGACAAGCTTACCACTAATGCCGGGGAAATCCTGAAATTCATCGATGACAAAGTGGCTCCTGATTATGATATGCTGGAAAAAACAGGCGAGCAGTATGCGGAAGACGCGCGGTTTGTCAAAACCCTTACCGAAGAATTTGCTGCCGCAGCTTCCCGGATTGCTGCGTCCATCAGTGAGGTCAATACGGCCATGGAAGGAGTGGCAGCAGCCATTGAAGAAGCCACAGCCTCTTCCCAGGAAATTGCCAACAATGCTACAGAAACAGCAAAAGCCCTGGAAGGGGTGGCCAAAACCGCCCAGGCCCAGGCGGAAATGGCAGAGAAGCTCAGTTCCCTTGTGGCGAGGTTTAAAGTATAATGTGCGCTTGATTTAAAGTAAAGGGATAATTTAAGGTGGTAAGAAATGCTTGAAAATATATCTGCTAAAAAGAAGAAAATACTGCTGGTGGAAGACAACCGCTTAACTGCCATGGTCGCAGCGGAGTTTTTGCTTAGCAACGGCTATGAGGTGGAAACCGTCGCTACAGGAGAAGAAGCGGTGCATAAGATAAGCGGCGGCTTTCCGCCGGACCTGGTTCTCATGGATATCGAATTGGCGGGGGAAATGGACGGAATAGATGCGGCCCGCAGGATAATGAAATCCCGGGATATTCCCGTTGTATTTCTTACCGCCAACACATCCGGGGAAATTATTGATAAAATAAAAAAGGTTAAGGCTTATGGGTTCGTGTTAAAAGATACGGATAAAGCTGCCTTGCTATCCACAGTGGAAATGGCTTTGAAACTTCATGAAGCAAATACCCATGCCGGAATGTTTGAGCGGCTTTTTGAAAACTCCCTGAATGAACTATATATTTTTCATCCTAAAGCTTTAAAATTCGTGGCTGTAAACCGCGCTGCCAGAAAAAACCTGGGATATACAATCGAAGAACTGAACACCATGACACCCCTTGACCTCAAGCCCGAACTTGACCTGCAGAGTTTCAGGGAACTCCTTGTCCCTCTGGTCAGCGGGGAACAGGAGCAGGTCTTATTTAAAACAGTGCACCGCCGGAAGGACGGTTCCCTGTATCCTGTGGAAATAAATTTACAGCTTTTCGATTATGGGGGAGAAAAATTATGCATGGCACTGGTGGCTGACCTGACCGAAATAAAACAATTGGAAGAGGAAAAAAGGCGCAAAGAGGAGCTGTGTCGCCTGATGCTGCAGGGCATTCCCAGTCCGGCCTGGCTGGTATCAAGGGAGCGCCGTATTCTGGCGCAGAATAAAGCGGCGGCGTCATTATTTGGGTCAAAAGTCGGTGATTATTGCTGGGAAAGAGTCCTTGGCGGGGGAAACCTGCCGGATGAATACAGGGAGGTATTTGAAAAAAACGGCTCACCACTGCCCGGCACGAAATGCTATTTCTGCCGCGGAGACGAAGCCTTGGACAGAAATGAACCGATAAACAGCGAAGTGGAGCTGGCAGGCAACATATGGGATACATGGTGGATCCCGTTGGGAGAGGATGTCTACCTTCATTATGCTACAGATGTTACCAAACACAAGAGAATGGAAAAGGAATTGCGCTGTCTATCTGTTACTGATTGCTTGACAAACTGCTATAACCGCCGATTTTTTATGCAAAAACTGGAAGAAGAAATAGAGCGCGCCAAGCGGAACGGAAATAAGTTTTCCCTGATCATGCTGGACATAGACCGGTTTAAGCGCATCAATGACCGTTTTGGCCATAACGCTGGTGACGAGGTTCTTAAAAGCATGGCAGAATTAGTTAAGAACAGGATCCGCAAAATAGACATATTTGCCCGCTGGGGCGGGGAGGAATTTGTCCTGCTGTTGCCGGATACACCGGTGGAAAATGCGGCCCGTTTAGCGGAAGAATTGCGGGAAAGTTTAAGCCGGATGGATATACAGGGCGTGGGTCGTGTGACTGCCAGTTTCGGAGTTGCCGGTTATTGTCCGGGTGATAGTGTTGATTCATTGGTGAATAAGGCGGACAACATGATGTATGAGGCAAAGGCTGCCGGCAGGAATTGCGTGCGGTATATGAATCAATGTGAATAGCTATAGGAATCAGTGCCTCTGTGTATAGCCAAAGGCACTGCGGGGAATGGATGATGTGCGGAAATTTGATGAGCAGATGTTTGGGATGTTGGTTGAGTGTATCCGAGTAGAATTGTTGATCGAGGTGATGTTTGTATTGAAACCATAAGTTGAGGTGAGAAAGGTCATATTTGGCCGAAAAACTGAATTTTTGCAGCGGGACTTAGAACAAGCGAAAAAGTTTGGGCATACAGCGAATAGGGATTATCGATAAAGCTGGCAACGCCGTGTACCATAACGGCACGACCTCCTATCAGGCCGACCGGAAGTATTTCCGGCGGGCGATGGCGGGCGAGGCTAATGTTTCAAGCACTATTATCAGTAAACTTGATAATTCGCTTATTTTTGTCTTTGTCGCTCCGGTGCGTCATTACGCCACTGGCGAGAATACCGGCATAGTCACCGCCGTGATGAATGGCACGAAGTTCAGCCAAATTTTGGGACAGATAAAATTTGCCCAAACCAGTTACGCGTTCGCCAACGACAACAGCGGCAAAATAATTGCCAATAAAGAAATCGATTATGTGCTTAAGCAGGAGAATCTTCTAGAGAAGTCCAAGACCGACCCGGAGCTGGCCGTAGTGGCTGAAGAAGTGCGTAAACTCGCCGAAGAGTCGCGCTGTTCAGCCGCGTGCAAGACGTAAGCGCGCTGGCGGAGGCGGCTGACGCGACCGCCGAACAAATGGCCGCCTCGGCCGTAGAACTTTCCGCGTCGACGGAAGTGATTGCGGCATGCGCTCAGCAAACTTTAGGCGTTGCTAATAAGTTAACTGGCCAGGTTGATAAGTTCTAGCAATAAGCATAGGATCCCGGGCGCCGGCTTAAAAGCTGCGCTTGGGAGATTCGCATTAAACGCTTCGTATAAAACTTGATTATAGATTTATAGTAAAAATTATTAAAGGAAATATTTAGATCATTCGGGAGGGGATAAAAGTGATGTGGAAAGAGATGTACCGTATCGGCGTGGACAAAATTGACGAGCAGCACCAGGAGCTTTTCCGGCGGGTCGAGGAGTTCCTCCGGGCGGTTAAGGGCGCGGGGCAGTGGGAGGAAAAACTGGCCAAGGTAAAAGATACTTTGGCGTTTATGCAGGGCTATGTGGTGGAGCATTTTCAGAACGAAGAGGAATATCAGCGGGAAATAAATTATCCCGGCTATGAACAACACCATAAAATTCATGAGGAGTTTAAGTTCGAGGTCAACAAGTACGCGCAGAAATTTGCCGAAAAAGGCTATACCGAAGAATTTGCCCAGGAATTTGCCGGCAAGCTCATGACTTGGCTTATTAACCATGTGGCCATGACCGACCAGAAAATCGGCCAATACGTGCGGAAGGGAGGACAATAAGCATGAAGGCGGAGTATATCAATCCTTTTCTGGCGGCTACCCAGGACGTTTTTAAGCAGATGTTGGGCATGGATATAGAAAAGAGAAAAATTGAGCTTAGGGAGGACTTTGTTGATGGCCAGGACGCCAATGTTCTCATTGGCGTAATAGGCGCCCTGCAGGGGTCGGTGGTCTACTGCTTTCCCAAAAGCACCGCTTTGGCGATAGTCAAGTCAATGGCAGGCATGGAATTTGCGGAGATTGACACCCTGGTGGCGTCGGCTTTGGGAGAAATTGGCAACATAATCAGCGGCAATGCCTTGAGCCGCCTCGCCCAGGCCAATTATCACTGCGACATCGCCCCGCCGCAGATAATACTTGGCGGCAACAAGTCCATATCTATGGCTTCTTCTAAATATCTTTTCATTCCTATAACCTGCCAGGCCGGCGATATGGCGATAAGTGTAATGCTAAGAGAAAAAGCGTAGGGGATGTATTGTTGTATTATGAAGCTTTTGGTTATTGATCAGCAACAGGACCGTCCCTGCGGTTATGTTTTTATTAAAACGATCGCTGGCGTAATCCGCTTGTTTTGAAACAGAGTCAGGATCGCCGTCTGAATCTGGACAAACAAATCGACATTGCGGAATGCGGGTTCTTCTCCCAAACTACGGGCTAATCCCCGGTAAAAATCCGTGACCGTCAAAGTAGAAAGTGGAAAGTAAACGCCTTTAAACAGCGACAGGTTAAAAGCGGCGAAGTAGCGGACCAGAGAGCAGGGACGGGGGTTTGCGGTAGTCGCAGAGGAAGTCAGAAAGCTGGCGGAACAGTCGCAGAACTCCACCCAGGAAATATCTCGGCTAATTAATCAGAGAAAAGACTAAAAAAGGCCATAACCTAACTAATAAGCCTATAAAAAAGGCCAAATTTTTGTTGAACAACTAATTTGTATGTCAACTAATTTGTATTATAAAATGCCGGAGAGTTCTATATCTAAAAATCGGTTGTGCCTTAATGCAACATAAACCTAAAAATTTGTCAACTGCGAAAGTTGAGTTAATAATTATTAGGCTATTATTTGCTGTGGCAATGACTATGCTTTTAAGGCAATATTTGAGTCATAGAACTCGCCAGATTTTAATTGTGTGTATATCACTGTTAAAATCTTTCTCGCTACAGCAATAATAGCTTTTTTTCTGCCCAACCTGCTCTGACGTGACCAAAACCACACCGCAAATGTACTATGTCTAACGCGTACTGCTGCCCAAGCAACTTGACACAAAATAGCTTTGATATATGGGCCGTGTAAAATATTTCTTGATTTTACCTTGCTAGCACTCTCATCATTGCGTGGAGCCAAATTTGCCCAGGAACATAATTTAGAGCTACTTATAAAATAGTTGTCGATAGCATAAACAAAGCAAAAGCACCCCGTACATCTTTTTTAAAACATGTGATGTTTAGGGATGCTATTTTTTCAGGAAATCTCCTGTCGCATTTAATGGAGCTTCAAGTCTGTAGCCTCTGCTTTTCAATATCTGAAATTTGAAATCCATTAATTCCGGTGGTACATAAAGTTCCCTTGCGGCCCTGAAAAAATTCATTTCCGCGTCATTTATCAGTCTAATAACCTCATCATCAGGCAAGAGGATTTCAGCAGCGAAAACATTTGCTTCCCTTTCCGGCTTTGATGACATATCATAGCTGATAAGCTCCTGGGCCTGGGGATTCATTTTGGCCAAGTGTCTGTGGAAGCGGTCATGGCCAATTTCGTGAGCGCATACCAATCGTCTGGCAGGACTGTCCAAATCATTGTTAATGCAAATATATCGGCTCCGCCTTGTGTATATGTAAATCCCTTTAAGCTTGCCGAGCGGCCTGTAGAGAACATTAATATTAAGACAATCGGCAATCTCAAAGGGGTTTCGAGTTTTATGCTTTTGGATCAACCTCTCGGCTTCTCTCAAAATAAATTCCATACTTTTCACCCCGCAGCTAATCAGTTGGTGTATTTTTGCTGCCTTTATTTTTACGTACACCATACTTTTTGGCTTTTTTCTTTGAGTCGAAGTATATTTCGGTTAATACCTCAAAAAGCGCATCTTTATCTTCTTCTGATAATTCTCCTCCGGCAAATAAACATTTTGTAGTTTCAATGAATTTTTTTGCTTCGCTTTTTCCTCTCAACTTATCTTCTGCTTTAGCTTCCTCAAGAAATATTTCTTCCTTGGTCATTGCAATGCTTTCGCTATCATCTGTCAGGAAATCTGAAGATACGTTAAAGAAACCGGCGATTTTATCAATAAGTCCTGCCTCCCGTGGAAAACGCTGTCCGTTTTCATAATAAACCAAAGCCCGCCTTGTAATCCCGAGCTGCTCTGCAAAATCCTTCTGGGAAATGCCTGCCCTTTTGCGTAATAATCTAATTTTTTCGCCTAACTGCATTTGATAAAACACCTCCGGCAATATTTTGGCTATATTGTTCACTAATTATTCATAAAGAGAACAAAATCATTGACAAAAATATTGTTCACATATTATAATACAAGAGAACAAAAAATATGTCAATAATTTTGAACAGAGGTGAAAACAGATGAGTACTGAAAAAATGGCGTTAGTTGTGTTGAAACGAGGATTAGCTTCCATGCGCATTGATGAAGAGAGGGTATATCATAAAACAAAATTGTTGCTGAAAATATACCGGGATGTGGTTTGGTGTATTGAAGACAGGGTATGCGAGATTGAAGCAGAGTATTATGCCATGGGAGGCAATCGTCTGGCTGAAGCCTTGGATTACCTGGATGATTATGACCCCAATATTAATAAGAAAGACCTTGAAGAAAAGCTGTGCTCATTATTGAAAAGCAAGTGGCTTATTGAAATTGTGGACAAGGCATTGTTAAAAATAAAGAATTATCCTGATTATGGGGACTTGTATTTTAATATCCTTTACAAGCAGTACATTGTAAAATACAGGTATTCGGAAAAGGAAATTATCGAATCTCTCAATTGTGAGAGGACAACCTTTTATAAAAGAAAAAAGGAAGCTATTAATTTAATGGGCATTGCCATATGGGGATATGTGATACCTGCTCTAAGGGATATATGGCAAACGGAATGTGAACTAAATACGAACTGATAAAGGACAAAATACCTACATAACAAGTACTGAATACGAACTGCCAGGGTGTTACGATAATTATGATGGGTAGCTGCATACTTTAAAGCCCTCGATTCAGGCTTATACAGCCATGAGTCGAGGGTTTTTTTATGCCCCGAAACCCGCCCTAAATTGCACATAGGCAGCAAAAAAGGGTCGCACGGAAAACCGTGCGGCCCTTTTTTGCTGCCGGAAAGGGGACATCCGTGAAGCGTTTGTTTTGGTACTACATCCGGTATCCTTGATTTTCTCTGTTTTGCTAAGGCCCGCAAACAAAGCAAAACGGAGGGAAGGAAAGATGAAAGAATACAAAATAAGAGTGAAAAATGAAATTGTTACTGTAAGCAAGGAAATATATACCGCCTATTACAAGATGAGAAGACGTGAAAGGTACATAGAGGAAATCAGTATAAAGAACAATCTTTCTTATGACCAGCTAGTCGAGCTGGACTATCCTATCGAGCAGAAAATGTGTGATCAGCAACTTCTTGTTGAAGACGTTATTATTGAAAAAATCATGCTTGAGAAATTAATGCTGGCGCTTGCACAATTGACAGAGCATGAGCGGCTAATAATTAACGAACTGTTCTTTAATGGCAAAAGCGAAAGAGAGCTTGCAGATTCAATGAAGCTGCCAAGAACAACTTTGCAGTCTCGCAAAAACAGCATTATCAGCAAACTTAAAAAAATTATTGAAAAATAAAAATTTTTTTCGTCCACCCCTTCATTTTTTCGGCTTGAGCCTTTTGCAAAATTAGCTTTTTTGTTAAAGGTAAAACATTGTTAGTCGTTTAGATGTACTCTTTTTTCGCTAGATTAAGGTCAAAAACCAAACCACAATGTAATTTAACATTTTATTCCAG
>JABUEW010000124.1 GCA_013314855.1 Bacillota bacterium
ATACTGGATGGCGAAATACAAGACGAGCAGTATTTTGTTATGATTCGTGAACTGGACAAGGACGATAATCCACATGATAAAACAAAATGGATAAAGGCTAACCCTATACTGCAGGATGATAACGAATATTCCCGGATACTGCTTGAGCAAATCGAAGATGAGTACAATAAAGCTTATGGCAGCGGCGACCCGGATAAAATCAGAGAGTTTGTTACAAAACGGTGTAATAGATGGCAGTCAGATAGTGAAAACAAATATTTTTCTGGTATCATGCACCGGTGGAAGGACTTAGCGGTTAACAGGAAAAATTTCCTTGAACTGGTCTGCGGCCGTGAATGTTATAACGGTGTGGACCTGTCAAAGTGCTTAGACTTAACAGCAACCGGTTTTGTATTTAAGCTGGATGGTGAAACACCAGTTGAAACCAAAAAGGGTACTGTATACCCCTTATACGCCGTTTGCGCCCATGGCTTCATGCCGGAAAACACGGCCACCAAGCATGAGCATGGTGACAGAGTACCTTATAAGGCTTGGGCAAAAGACGGATGGTGTACCCTCACCGAGGGCGATGTCACCGATGACAAGTTCATCAAAAACTATATTCATGAGGCAGAGTTTGACGAGAGCTGGAAGATAAAAGAGATATGCTATGACCCTTATGGGGCCCGTCAGTTCTCTAACGATATGACCGATGAGGGCTATACATGTATTGAAATATTACAAAGTTACCTAAACTTATCAGAGCCAACCAAAAAATTCAGAGAGTACGTTCTCCAGGATAAACTGGTGCATGACGGGAGCCCGTTATTAACTTGGTGCGTTTCAAACGCTGTAGAAACATCAGACAATAACGGTAACATAAAGCTCTCCAAAAAGCATAAAGACGACAGCCAGAGGATTGATCTTTTAGCGGCAATAATTAATGCCATGGTCAGGGCAATTGTCAACGAGGATAATTCGTCAGTTTATGAGAAAAGGGGGTTACGCAGATTGTGACAGATAATAAAAAACTAACACTCTTCCAGCGTGCCGCATTAGCCTGGAAGGTACTCAACAGCGGAAGCCCATACTCGATGGAAGACTTCGACCGTGATGTCAGGCGCAGTATAAGGGGCGGGACTACTCACGCCGGAGTAAATGTGAGCGAAGATTCCGCGCTCAAATATGTAACTGTGTATGCATGTGCAAGGATATTGGCAGAAACGATAGGCAGCCTGCCTTTATTTGTTTACAGGGAAAAACCGAGCGGTGGGAGCGATAAGGCCCGGGACCATCCATTGTATTGGCTATTACATGATGAGCCTAACGAAGAGATGGACAGTCTAACTCTGCGTGAGACTATTTCCGGACATATGGCTCTGTCAGGAAACGGCTATGGTATACTGCAGCATAATCGCCGGGGGCAGGTTATTGATATTTATCCCTGGGATTGGCATGCAATCAGGCCAGATCGGGACAAAGAAACCCGGGAACTGTTCTACTGGATAACTGACCGTGGCAAAGAAGAGCGTTTGCCAGTAGAAAAGGTTCTTCATGTTCACCTTTGGGGCCCCGATGGGATAGTCGGTTATTCACCCATTCGTATAGCCCGTGAAGCAGTGGGATTAGGCCTGGCGGCAACGGAATTTGCAGCACGGTTTTACGGTCAGGGCATGAACATGGGCGGTGTGTTGGAGCATCCTCTATCATTAAGCGATAAAGCCTATGAAAGGCTGAGAAAATCATTGGAGGAAGAAGGGGCAGGTCTGGCAAATTCATGGCGGCCTTTAATTCTTGAAGAGGGGATGAAGTACAACCGTATACCCATGCCGTTAAAGGATGCACAGTTTATCGAACAGCAAAAATTCAACCGCGATGAAATTTGCGCACTGTTCAGGGTACCACCGCATATGGTGGCCAACCTGGAGCGTAGTACCCATAACAACACTGAACACCAGAGTCTTGAATTTATTATGTATACAATGCTGCCGTGGATTAAACGCTGGGAGCAGGCTATCAACAGGCGATTATTCACCAGGTTCGAACGCGAACAAGGGCATTATTGCAAATTCAACCTCTCCGGTTTACTTCGCGGTGATGCCAAGAGTCGTGCAGAAGCGCTACATATCATGCGCCAAGATGGCATAATAAACGCCGACGAATGGCGCGAAATGGAAGAAATGAACCCGCAGGAGGGCGGTACAGGCAAGGTTTATTTGATAAACGGCAATATGATGCCTGTTGAAGAGGCGGCAAAAAACAAAGCCAGACAAAACAGTACTGGAGGTGAATAATATTGCGTTTCTGGAATTTTGTGCAGAATGCGGACAATCAAGATGAGGTGGAACTCCGTATCTCTGGCGAAATAGTTGATGATGAAGATGCTTGGATTTATGAATGGTTCGGCATTCCGACAACAACGCCTAATGCTTTCAGACAGGCGTTAGCCGAGTATAAAGGCAAAGATATCATCGTTTGGATTGACAGTTGGGGCGGAAGTGTTTTCGCTGCAGCCGGTATGTATAATGCCTTAAAAGAACACGACGGCCAGGTTTTAGTGAAGGTTGATGGTAAAGCTGTATCCGCAGCTTCAGTAGTGGCTATGGCCGGTGAAGAGATTTTAATGAGCCCAGTCAGTATCATGATGATACATAATCCCTTAATAGGGATGTGCGGGCAGTTTGAGGCTAGCGACATGCGACATTTTGCCAAGGTCCTCGACGAGGTCAAGGAAACTATTATGAACGCATACGAGATTAAGACAAAACGCTCGAGGGACGAGATATCGAAGCTCATGGACGAGGAAACCTGGATGAGCGCTAAAAAAGCCGTCGCGGAGAAGTTTGCGGACGGCGTTTTATATCAGGGGCAAAACGACCTCGAGCCGGCTGTGCAGAACTCGTTCATGTTCAGCAGATTGGCCATACAAAACAGTGTATCAAAGTCTATGCAGCGATGCTTAGAACAGTATAAGCAGTTTAAGCAAGATGGTCAACTTTCGTCAGAAAATGAACCGCTGAAGGAACCAGAACAGTATAATAAATCACCGGAAGATAAGCAGCCCAAAAAACTGGAGTTGCTTTCTTTATTGCAACGCAAGACCCAAATAAACAAAAACAAGATTAGGAGGTAGAAAAGATGACTTTACAGGAACTAAAACAAAAATGCGCTGCTCTGTGCGATAAGCAGGAGGCGTTGGTAAATAAGGCCCTCGAAGAGGAGCGCGAAATGACTGAAGAGGAGAACAAAGAGTTTGAGAACTTGCAGAAAGAAATTGACGGACTGAATGACCTTATTGTGAAGGCTGAAAAAATGCAAAATCGTGCAACCGATTTAGACCAACCTGATGGTAAGAAATATCGCACAATTCCTGGAGCTCCTTCGGAAAATAACAAGAAATTGGACGATGGCGGGTTTAAGAGCCTGGGTGAATTCGTTTGCGCTGTCAGGTTCGGAGATCCAAAAGGCAGGCTTCAGTACCTAAAACAGGGCCAAGGTGAAGGCGGTGGTCTCGAAGTACCTGACGCTTTCAAAGCACAGATAACGCCCAAATTCCGTAATGAATGGAGCATGGGAGTTGGCGAAGAAGGCGGTTTTGCCGTGCCGGCACAGTTTAGGCCTGATATGCTGATGATACAACCTGAGCCGTCCATAGTGCGACAGAGATCAACTGTCCTGCCAGCAGGTGAACCGCCAGATGCCGGTATAACTGTACCAGCATTTAAACAAGGAGCAGACGGCGTGTTCGGCGGAGTGGAAGTATACTGGATAGGAGAGGGTCAACTGAAGCCTGAAACTGACGGCAAACTGGAAGAAGTGTCTTTGACCCCGAAAGAAGTTGCAGCTCATACAGTTGTGACTGATAAACTGCTCCGTAACTGGGAGGCCGCCAGTGCCTTCATATCTACGTTGCTGCGCGGAGCTATGATAAGCGCAGAAGACATGGCGTTCCTGCGTGGGAATGGTGTTGCAAAACCGATGGGCGTGTTTAATGCACCTGGCGCTGTGCAGGTAGTAAGAGCCAATGCAAACCAGATTGGTTATATAGACACTGTTAATATGTTGGCCAGCCTATTGCCGGAATCTCAGAGTAGAGCAGTATATATTGCTAATCAGTCTACTATGCCGCAACTGGCCACTATGCAGGACCCTGCAGGACATTATATCTTCATTCAGGGCGATGCAACCCGCGGCATACCGGCCACTCTGAATGGTTTACCGATAATCTTTACCGGCAAGACACCAACACTGGGCAACCAAGGCGACTTGATGCTGGTTGATTTAACCTACTACCTGATAAAGGACGGCTCCGGCCCGTTCATCGCAGCATCCGAGCATGTCCTGTTCCGACAAAATAAGACAATCGTGAAAATTTTCTGGAATGTCGATGGTCAGGGCTGGGTTAAGGAACCTCTGCTACTTGAAGATGGCCAGACCCAGGTTTCGCCTTATGTTGTCCTAGTATAAATCGAGTAGGGGGGGGGGCTCATCGCTCCCCCTCATAGAAATGCCTAAAAAAATATTATGGAGGTATAAAAGATGAAACTTATGAGTGAAACTCAAAAGATTGATATAGCTCTGACTTCCCAAAATCTTAACGGCGCAGGCACAGGCCCTTATTACAAAATGGATAAATATGGAAAGGCCTTGTTTATTGCTGAGGTAGGAGCCATGGCTGCAGGTGCAACCAGCGCTATGCAGGTTATGCAGGCCCAGGACGCCGCTGGAACCGGTGCTAAAATTATCACCAATAATGCTGCTACCATCACTGCGAATGCTCATGTTGCAGAAGCCACTCTTACGGTTGCGGCCGTACAGGTAGGCGACCAGGTAACCATCAATGGCCTAACCTTTACCGGCGCGGCTGCTGCTGACCTGCTTAACCGTGTATTTCTGGCTGATGGAGTCGATAATAACGCAACCGCTGCAAGCTTGGCAGAGGCTATTAATCATGCAACAGCCGGAGTGCCCGGGATAACCGCCAGTGCGAATGCAGCCGTCGTAACCCTGACCGTAACTGAGCCAGGCGAAACCGATATAACCATTACTGATGCAGCTGCAACTATAACTCCGGCAACGCTGCGAGCTATTGGCTATGTAGAGTGTGACGCCAGTTTCCTTGACATTATCAATGGGTACACTCATGTTGCTTTCAGGGTTACAAACTCGGCTGCCATTCAGACCGGGGCAATATTATTGCGCGGCCAGAGCAGGTTCAATCCTGTGCAGAAAGTGGCTGCCGCAAAAACCAATGTAAATGCATAAGATTAGAAAAATATTGAGGGGGTTAACGCCCCCTCAATTTGAAGGTGGTGATTGAAATTAATACAAAAAAATATGTAATTGTAAAACAGTTTCGGGACCCTACAGGTTTGAGGATGCCAGGAGAAACTATTGAACTATCACCTGTTCGTGCAGAAGCTCTTCGCGCCAGCGGGTTAATAGGCGGCGAGGCAATAAAGCAGGAGAGGCTGATGCAGGCTGACAAACAGATAAAAAAGGATAACGAAAAAAAGCCTGCAAATGAATCGAAAAACGAATCGATAAATGAAACCAAACCCGTACAATCTACCAAATCAGATGAGAAAAAACCGGCAGATAAAAAGAGCAATAAATCCGCGAAGACACAACGAAAGGCGGGGAAGTAAATGGCTTTAAAACTTATAACTCCGCCATCAATTGAACCGATTACTCTGGAAGAAGCAAAGGCTCACATTAGAGTAGATGGTGCCGATGAAGATATACTGATTACATCGTTGATAACCACTGCCCGAGAATATTGCGAATCCTTTCAAAACAGGGCATATATTACCCAGGTTTGGGAGCTGATATTAGACGCCTTCCCTGCGTCCCCCTTCAATATACCGAGGCCGCCCCTGCAGAGTGTAGACAGTATCAAATACACTGACAGTGACGGCCTCGAAACAACATTTGATTCGACAAATTATATTGTTGATACGGATTCCGAGCCTGGAAGAGTAGCGCTAGCAACTGGAATAGTATGGCCGAGTATGACATTAAAATCTATAGGAGGCGTAAAGATCAGGTTTACGGCTGGTTATGGAGATGCCGCTGCTGTGCCTATGATGATAAAACAGGCGATGCTCCTTCTTATAGGACACTGGTATGAGAACAGAGAGGCGTCTTTTATTGGCCATGTAAGTCGAGAGATAGAATTTGCAGTGCACGCTTTACTTTGGCCTGAAAGGGTGTTTCCGATATGAGAGCAGGCTTATTAAGACGTAAAGTGGCCATCCAAAAGCTTGTCGAGGTTAAGGACCCTCTTTCGGGCGAACTAAAAAAGGACTGGGCAGACTTTGCTACTGTATGGGGCTCAATTGAGGACCTGGCTGGCAGGGAATTTTTCGATGCACAGCAGGTAAACTCTGAGATAACAACCCGGGTAAAAATCCGGTACCGCAAAGACATAAAAGCGACCATGCGGATTATTTGTGATGACAGAGTTCTAGAGATTGCGGCGCCACCCATAGACCCGGACGGGCGCAAAAGAGAGCTTTACCTGCTATGTAAGGGGGTTTCGTGATGACCAATCGAGTGTCTATACAATTAATAGGTGTTAACGAGCTTATTAAAAACCTTGAAGCAGTAAGTGATAATATCACAAAGGACCTGACAAAGGCCGTAAAAGCTGGCGCTAAAATAGTCCTCGATGATGCAAAGGCAAGGGCCCCTGTGGATACGGGTGAACTGCGGGATAATATGACAATGCGGGTAGTGGAAAAAGACCGCAGCCAGGTAGAGATTGATGTAGGGCCAGGGAAAGACCAGTTTTACGGATTATTCATCGAGCAGGGCACATCAAAGATGGCTGCAAAACCATTCCTCCGACCTGCCCTAGACGAGAACAAAGAGAAGGTACAAAAGGCCATTACTGATGAAATTGAAAAGGCTATCAATAAAGCCAAACTGAAGCAGGTGAAGACAAAATGATAGAGTTTGATGTATATGCATATTTAAGTAATCACCCAGACCTTGTGGCAATGGTAGGAGATGAGATATATCCAATTATCCTGCCTCAGAGAGAAGAGCCTTACCCTTATGACTGGGCGGGTATAACTTATTTTTTAGTATCACACCCAGAAGTCTATTCAAAAGATGGACCTGCAGGACTTTCTTTTCCACGGCTACAGATATCTGTATGGTCTAATGCTTACACAAAAGCTAAACAGGTGGCAGAACTCGTTAAAAAGGTTATGCATGGATACGCAGAATTTGCAACAAAGGAAGGCGAAAATGACATATATGAGCCTGACACAAAGCTTTATCATATCCCATTAGATTTTATAATCCAACATAAGGAGTGATGAAAATGTCTGCTATAACAGGTGTTGATTTTATTATTAAAGTTAATACCGGTACGGTTGGTGCACCAGTATGGACTGCTGTCGGTGGCCAGCGTAATGCAACGTTGAACATGGCTACTTCCGAGGTTGATGTAACATCAAAAGATTCCGCCGGCTGGCATGAAGGCATTCCAGGTATAAGGAGCTGGAGCATTGAATTTGACAGTTTGCTGCTTGAAGGCGATGCTGGTTTGGCTGCACTGGAGGCTGCATATATGAATGGTGAGCAGGTTCAGGTTCAGATGGCAACGCCCGCAGGAAATACATATGACGGTATCGCAACTCTGACCGATTTTAGTTATGAAGCACCTTATGAAGGTGAAGCAACCGCAACAGGGACGCTTAACGGCTCAGGTGCCCTAAATAAAACTGCTGTTTAATAGGGAAGGAGAGATATCATGGCTACATTAAATGTGCAGCAATCTAATTTAACAGGCTTAACTCCTTCATATAGTGCAGCAGACGTTCAGGGCGATGAATTTGTAAATAGCGGTAAGGCTGTGTTGCATATAAAAAATGGAGGGGTAAGCCAAATAACGGTTACGGTGAACAGCCAGACAAAATGCAGTTTTGGCTTTGATCATGATGTTACTGTTGATGTGCCAGCTGGTGAAGAAAGAATTATAGGTCCATTCCCAAAAACTAGATTTGATGACGCAAATAAAAAAGTCCAGATATCGTACAGCGATGTCACTAACGTAACCATAGCAGTATTGGAGGTAGCATAATATGAGCAATAAACATCGGTATATATCTATAGAATTAGACAAACCGAGGAAGTTACGGTTTGATCTTAATGCCCTATGTGAGCTTGAAGATTTATTTAATAAGCCGCTTCAGCAAATTCTTAATGATGGGGTTTCTGACGTAAAAACAATAAGGGCATTTATATGGGCAGGACTATTACATGAGGACCCTGAACTGACTATAAAGGATGTTGGTCACATGATAGATTTAACAAATATCCTACAGGCCCAGGAGAAAATAACCGAAGCTCTTAACAGCGGATTTGGTGATGACCAGGGAAAAAACGAGGAGGGGCCAAAGGCCAAGGAGAACCAGTCTGGGACTGGGAAGAAGTAAAACTCTGGGCCTATGGCCCTCTTGAATTAAAGCCGTGGGAATTATGGTCCATGACCCCTGTCGAGCTTAACGACATGATGCGTGGGTATATGATGCGTGGGTATCAATTTAGACATGGCAAACGCAGACGGACAGTTAAAAATGATACCAGGACAAGGGAAGAAATGCGTAATGAATGGCAAGAACTGAAGAAAAAATTTAAAGTACTTTAGCCCTTTTCAGGGCTCTTTTTTATACCTGAAGGCGGTGAGTATATGGCACAGATTGGAAATCTATTTGTAAAAATCGGTATCAATATGAACGAGTTCGAGGCCGGGATGAGAAACCTGAACAAGAGCATCAGAGATACCGAAAAGCAGTTCAAAGGTATTACAGCAATTAGTAAACGATTTGAATCAATTGGCAAAACTTTGACCACAGCAATAACGTTACCGGTGATAGGTTTGGGTGCGGCTGCGGCAAAGTCCAGTATTGACCTTGAGAGTGCATTCGCCGGCGTGAGGAAAACTGTGGATGCAACTGAAGAAGAATTCGCTGCTCTTCGTAAAGGCTTTGATAATATGGCAAAGAAGGATATACCTATTGCCATTGAGGAACTGTATGGTCTGGGTGAAGCTGCCGGACAGCTCGGTATAAAGACGGAAAATATACTCGGTTTTGCCGATACAATGGCCAAGCTAGGCGTTGCAACTAATATGAATAGCAACGAAGCAGCTACGGCTTTGGCAAGGCTTGCGAATATTACGCAAATGCCGCAGGACCAGTTTGACAGGCTAGGCTCGACGGTGGTTGCCCTGGGTAATAACCTTGCTACAACTGAAAGAGAGATTGTGGAAATGGGTTTGCGTCTTGCCGGTGCAGGTAAACAGGTAGGCATGACCGAGGCTCAGATACTATCATTCTCGGGTGCTCTTTCATCTGTCGGTATCGAGGCTGAAGCGGGGGGTTCCGCATTCTCCAAGCTTATGGTGAACATGCAACTGGCCGTTGAAAAGGGCGGTAAAAAACTGGATGAGTTTGCGAAGGTAGCCGGCATAAGTGCAAGCCAATTTCAACAGGCATTCAGAGAGGATGCTGCGGGAGCTATAACGGCATTTATACAAGGGCTGTCCACCGCAGAACAGAGGGGAATGTCCGCAATAGCTGTATTGGATTCTATGGGCGTTTCTGAGGTCAGGATGCGGGATGCTCTCTTAAGGGCCGCCGGAGCTAGTGACGTATTTACTCAGGCACTGGCATTAGGTACAAAGGCATGGCAAGAAAACAACGCCCTTAATAAGGAGGCCGAACAGAGGTTCAAGACCACAGCATCACAGTTGCAATTTCTGTGGAACAATATTAAGATACTGGGAGATTCTTTCGGTCAAATACTATTGCCTCAAATAAATGAGTTGGTACAAAAACTTATAGTCCTAGCCCAGGGGTTCTCTGAACTCGACGAAGGGACTAAGAAGATCATAGTAAATGTCGGTTTGTTTGCAGCAGCAGTAGGGCCACTACTTATACTTGTCGGTAAGCTTGGCCTCGGTTTTGTATCTCTGGCCAAGGCAAAGGCACTATTCACCGGCAGTATGGTAGCAGGTACAACAGCAGCTCAAGGTGCAGCTACAGCCAATACTGTATTGGCTGGCTCTCTAATGGCTCTAGCCGGTAAACTTGCTCTTGTTGTAGGGGCAATATATCTGTTCAAGGTAGCTTTAGATGATAGTAAGCGAGGGGCAGATTCTTTAGGCGCATCAAGCGGCATCCTAGGCTATAACATGCAGAACTTAAAAAAAGACATTGATAATGTGACTTATTCATTATCAGAAGAGGCTAGGGCACGAAAAGAATCTCTGATATCGGTACAGGCTTATACTGATAGCGTCGAATCTCAAAGACTTAAAAATCAGCAGGCTATACAAGTACAGGATACCGCAAGACAAAAACTTCAGGAACAAAAGAAAGCGCTCGATGACGTTGTAAATGCAATGGGCACGTTTGGAGAAAAAACGATGACCGTTAGCGAAAAGATAGAGAACGCACTTTCTCCTGTAATAGAAGGCCTCAGCCTTAAAGCACAAATAGCACAAGCAAAATTTGACCTTTTTAAAGCAAAACTTGGAGAAAATGCTGAGCAAAGTCAAGTGCTCAAGGTTCAGGCAGAGGCGTTGAACGCACAGTATAACGTACAACTCGAAAAAGTAGCTGCCTTGCAATCAGCGTATGAGCAAATGAAAGCTGTAAAAGGAGAGGCTGCTCTTGAAACTCAGAAGCTCTATCTTGAACTATTGAAGGAGCAGAAAGCGCAAGCAGATTTAGCAAAAGAAATAGCGAATACGAACGATGACGTTGTAAATGCAATGGGCACGTTTGGAGAAAAAACGATGACCGTTAGCGAAAAGATAGAGAACGCACTTTCTCCTGTAATAGAAGGCCTCAGCCTTAAAGCACAAATAGCACAAGCAAAATTTGACCTTTTTAAAGCAAAACTTGGAGAAAATGCTGAGCAAAGTCAAGTGCTCAAGGTTCAGGCAGAGGCGTTGAACGCACAGTATAACGTACAACTCGAAAAAGTAGCTGCCTTGCAATCAGCGTATGAGCAAATGAAAGCTGTAAAAGGAGAGGCTGCTCTTGAAACTCAGAAGCTCTATCTTGAACTATTGAAGGAGCAGAAAGCGCAAGCAGATTTAGCAAAAGAAATAGCGAATACGAACAAAGTACGACAGGAAGGACTTACAAAAGTGCCGCAAATAAGCAGCGGAGCAAGTCCTAGGTCAATAGTAACGTACTATGCAGTGCAGGCGTTTAACGAGGGAAGAGCATCTGCTCAGGACCTGATTGATGCTATCTCGAAAACGCCTAAGTTTGCAACAGGCGGTATAATACGCCGACCTGTAGGCATGATTGATCTTGCCACTGGTAAACCCGTGGGTATGGCCGGCGAAGCTGGGGAAGAAGCTATTGTGCCGATAGATAAAAGAAAAGATTACAATTTAAAAGGACTCGAAGGCATAAACTATGATCGCCTAGAAGCCATTGCATACACATCATTCTTTGAAGCTTTTGTGGACGCAGTGAAGGCGGTCGGCAAAGGTGAATTGCGGATTAACATAGACGGGAAAGTGATGGCAAGAGAAATGATACCCCACATTATTGCTGAGAATCAACGCATGGGGGTGGCTACAACATGAGCAGGATATGGTTGGGCGCTACAGGAAATGAGCAATTACTCTCTGAAATGGGCAGGAGACTAACTGTAGAAGATTTTGAGATTACCAAAGAGCAAAGGACGGCAAGCGGAAAACTTGTCAGGGAGATAATAGCCACTAAAAAACGTTTTAAACTCGACTATAGTTTTGTAACGAATGTCGTATTAAAACAACTAAAAGAAATATATCAGCTTGGAACAAGCGGAAACTTGAACCTTAAAATTGAACAAGAAGATGCTTCAATAGAAGAATACGAAGTTGTGTTCAGGCCATTTTCCCGCTCCCGGTATCTCATTGGCGATAAATGGTACTGGGAAGGCATTAGTATAGAACTTGAGGAGGTATAGATATGGCAAGAGTAAGTCTAGCACGTCAACAATTGGCCGATACGGGTCTTTTGGCTGCATACTCCGCAGCAGAAACCGAAGGCCACACCCGAAGAAGATATTACGGTGACGATTCTAAGCGGCTACGTCCGCAACGGCCTGAAGCTGGCAGACAGGGTTGTAACGGTAGGGACAGGCAAATCAATGTTCATTGGTCCGTTTGCAACCGACATATAT
>JABUEW010000125.1 GCA_013314855.1 Bacillota bacterium
TCTTGGCAACATCAACACCGACTATCATCATCTTTGGGTTTATTGCCATTATCTTTTCAACTTGTGACTTAAGCATTTTTTACCGCCTCCTGGTTAAATATGATTTAGATTTGATACTTTAATCATAGCAGGAGGCTTTTTCATTTTCAAAGTCCATTTTCATTTATTACAGGAATGCTTGTATATATTTTGTTTTAGTTATTTATAAAATGCTGAAACCCTTAGAAAAAGTGGGTTTTAGCAATTTATTTATATGGATTTCCTCCGCCAAATAGTGTATAATTATGTTGAAAAATGAAAATTTACCACTAATAAGGAGGAATTTTTGTAATTGGAAGTAATAGCCATTAATATGAATTCCTTTTTCAATATATTTTTATGGAGAAGCATATTATACCCTACCTTATACCATACCTTCGTCCATTTCTACCCTCGTCGGGTCAGATATGGAAACTTGGGGCCCCCAAATATACGGTCTTATTGTAGCAGAAATAGAGTAAAGTATGGCAGTATTGAGTTCTATCCATATCCTAATTCGTCTACCTTTTAGTTCAGCAAGGCTATGTCCTTTCCAAACCGGGGCCACATCTAAACCATCCCCGCAATACGGTTCACAGTCATCAAAGGAAAACCCTTCGAGGGGCTTTGCAGATGGATCGGTTATAGCAAATCGAACAAAACCAAAAGGTGCATTTACATTGAAAGTGATATCACCGTCCAGAAGTTCAAATGGTTTTGTTCCTATAATGCCCTTCCTACCACAGCACTCAAGACCGCATAAACCATCTCTTCTTATGCGGTAAAAGTTTATATTAATAATTCTGCCTTTCATCATATCATAAAGTCGCTTGTTCTCACGACTTGTTCCATGGATCCCCCTCGATGCGCAACCTACCAATATCCATGCATCTTTTTCTTTTGTCTCGAACATTCCCGATAGAGCTAACTGTGTATGACCATATTCAGGTGGTACAGGTCTTTCTACAAGAGGTTTCCTGGTGGTATGCATCCAGTTGATCCCGTTATAACTGTATACCAGTTCGGTATCCATATACCCAAACATTTTAGGATACGACTCATCAGCAGCTTCTGTATGGAACCTCCATAAGTGGCCGAGAAACATTCCATCAAACCAGCCGGCCCACATGGCGTAGAGTTGTATCATTTCACTTTCGTCTGAATAACCTGCATCAGGGTGGATTATTATAGTTGGACGGCTCCAGGAAAGCAGGTCGTTAGATTCAATCTTTGCTACTCTTCGGTCCACATTGGATGCTCTAAAAAAAACCATATATTTCTTGAATATCGGATTATAAAGTATACAATTATATGTATCGCTCGTAAACGGATAAACAATCCGACTGCTTCCTGAATCCCAGTTGACGCCATCAGGTGAAAAATACATAACAAGGTTTCTTTCTTCCGGAGACCTTGGCTGAAATTCTACTCTATTGCCAAGAGTGCAAGCCTTGTAAAGCTTAGCGGGATCCTTTTCATAAGGGTCACGAAACACACTTGTACCATGTATTCCTTCGGGTCCGCCTGCAAGAACAATACTGCTGTAGTTGCGAATTTCAACTGGTAAGTCGTCCACAGGTACATCAGCATCATACCAGTTGAGGCCGTCATCACTTTCAGCGAGGGCAAGCAATCTCCTCCCATCATTTGCAAAATCAGGCATTATCTCATACCACAGCCTATATTTACCGATCTCAGGGCACCAAGCAGCAGAAGGATATATGCCAGCCCTGTCAAACCTACCGGCAAGAACAGGTGAATACCAGTTCCTCTTTATATTTTTACGTACATCAAGCCAAAAATCATCGAAGAACCTTAAAACAGTTTTACTCATATCTATACCTCCAAGTTATCTTCCGTATTGTTAATCTATTTAAACTTAAATAGAATCGGCATTATGGGTTTTCTTCTACCGATTGTTGCAGGCTCTTCTCCCGTCTCAGCTATAATATCATTTTCAATCAGTTCTTTAGTCAATGATGAAACGGTTTTTGAACTCATTTCGATTATATATTCAAAGTCTACTCTCCAAACAGATCCATATATCTTTTTAAGTCAAATATCAGTATCAGGTTAGTATCTTTACAAATTTTGTCGATTTGATGTTTGCTTTTGTTTTTCTATTTTCTTCAATTTAATAATTATATATATTTCTCCAGTGAATGTACTAATTACTTATCATATTTTAAATTATTCATTATTCATTTTATTAAAAGTATAGCATACTCAATTTAATGAAGCAATAGTTTGGACAAATTTTTTTGTGTTTTTTTATGATAATGTCATCTTGTTAATTATCAATATAATCCAAAAAAGTTTAGTATGTTTATTAAAATAAACTTATTTGGCTGCTTTCTGGTAGATTTTTTAAACATCCGTGTTCTTTTAAAATATCGATAACTGTTTTACTGGCTTTACCCCTTATTCTTAAATCCTCCACTGAAGTAAATCTGCCTTCTTTTCTTGCTTCAACAATGTTTTGGGCTGCTGTGACGCCAAGACCCGGTAAACTGTTAAGTGGAGGCCTGATGCTTCCTTCCTCAATTATGAATTTTCTTACCTCGGATTTGTATAAATCAACAGGGAGAAATTTAATATTTCTTGCATACATTTCATTCACTACTTCCAATAAAGTTAAAATGCCTTTTTCCTTTTGCGTAATATTATTCCCTTTACTTTCCAACTCTAAAATTTTATTCCTTATCTTAGTTTTATCCTGTGTCATTATTCCTGCATCAAACTCATCAGCCTTTACTGTAAAATATACAGCATAAAACTCAACAGGATAGTGTACCTTAAACCATGCAATCCTGAAAGCCATCATTACATAAGCTGCTGCATGGGCTTTAGGAAACATGTATTTTATTTTTTTACAGGATTCAATATACCACTGGGGCACATTATGCTGGCGCATAATTTCTTCATATTCCTCGGTAAGTCCCTTCCCTTTCCTGACATCCTCCATTATCTTAAAAGCCTTTATAGGAGGCAATCCTGAATATATAAGATATAACATAATATCGTCTCTTGTGCAGATAACTTCCGAAAGGGTTGCAGTACCGGATTTTATTAAATCCTGGGCATTATTAATCCATACATCGGTACCATGAGACAACCCTGATATCCTTATAAGTTCCGACATTGTCTTGGGTTTTGTTTCAACCAGCATCTGCCTTACAAATTTAGTTCCAAACTCAGGTATTGCCAAAGTACCCACTTCACTATTTATATCTTCAGGTTTTACTCCCAGGGGGTCAGTACTGCTAAATATAGCCATTGTTACCGGGTCACCAATAGGTATAGACCTGGGATCCACCCCTGTTAAATCTTCCAACATTTTTATTGTCGTAGGATCATCGTGCCCTAAAATATCAAGCTTTAATATGCTCCCATGCAAAAAATCATAATCAAAATGAGTTGTAATGGTTTGAGAATCGATATCATCAGCAGGACGCTGGATTGGCGAAAAATCATATATTTCCTTGTCTTGCGGCACAATCATAATACCGCCGGGATGCTGACCGGTAGTCCTTTTTACACCGGTACACCCTCTAATTAACCTGTTCATTTCCGCACTGGTTACTACAATACCTCTCTCATCCAGATAATTTTTCACAAAGCCAAATGCTGTTTTCTCTGCTATTGACGCAATAGTACCGGCCCTGAATACATGGTCTTCGCCAAATAATTCTTCAACAAATTTATGTGCCCTAGCCTGATATTCTCCTGAAAAGTTTAAGTCGATATCAGGTTCTTTATCTCCTTCAAAGCCTAAAAAAGTTTCAAACGGAATGTCATATCCGTCTTTCCTTAAGTTTTCTCCACATCCTGGGCATTTTTTATCGGGAAGGTCATAACCGCAATCGAAACTGCCATCCGTCACAAATTCCGAATACTTACACTTATCGCAAATGTAATGGGGTTGAAGCGGGTTTACTTCCGTAATTCCTGTAAGGTAGGCAACAAAAGATGAGCCTACAGACCCCCTGGAGCCTACAAGGTAACCATTGCTTAGAGATTTTTGTACAAGGTTTCTAGCTATAAGGTACATTACAGAAAAACCGTTTTTAATAATTGAGCTGAGTTCCTTCTTCATTCTGTTTTCTACAATTTCAGGAAGGGACTCGCCATACTTTCCCTTGGCTTGTCCTACTGCAAGTTTTTCTATTTCCTCCTCAGCTCCTTCAATTTTGGGTGGGAAAGTCCCTTTTGGAATAGGAGAAATTTTTTCTACAACATTGGATATAGTATTTGTATTGGTCACTACTATCTCATAAGCTTTTTCTTCTCCAAGATACATAAACTCTTCCATCATCTCTTCAGTTGTTCTGAAAAACAGTGGAGCTTGTTTGTCTGCATCATTATATCCTTGTCCAGCCATCAGTATCCGCCTGAATACTTCATCTTCAGGATCCAGAAAATGGACGTCGCATGTTGCAACCACAGGTTTTCCTAACTTTTCACCTAACTGAACTATTTTTCTATTGATTTCTTTCAAATCTTCAATGCTATTTACAATTCTATCATTTACAAGGAACTGATTGTTACCTAACGGTTGTATTTCGAAATAATCATAAAATGAAGCAATTTCGACAATTTCATCTTCATTTTTGTTTTCCAAAAATGCTCTATACAATTCCCCTGCTTCACATGCAGTTCCAAGCAATAACCCTTCCCTATATTGAGTAAAAATGCCTTTAGGTATTCTAGGTTTCTTATAAAAATACTCGAGATGCGAAAGAGAAACCAGTTTATATAGATTCTTTAAGCCCTTTGTGTTCACAACAAGTATTATTGCATGATAAGAATCAGCTTTTGTATAATCTGTATTGTCTCCAAAGTTTTGACAAACGTCATCCATTAAATAACACTCAATGCCATATATGACTTTTATATTATACTTATTAGCAGCCATTGAAGCGCCAGGATAAGCTTGTACTACCCCATGGTCGGTTATTGCAATAGCTTTATGGCCCCATTCGAAGGCTCGTTTTATTAATTCTTCAACAGGCGATACCCCATCCATAGCGCTCATTTGGGTATGAAGGTGCAGCTCAACCCTTTTCTCTTTAGCCATATCCATACGCATTTGTTTTTCAATTTGTAAAATATCTAACGCAATTATTACAAATTCCCTTGAAAACTTATCGTATTGAGCTTCTCCCCTTACCTTTACTGTAATTCCCTCTTTTATTTTCTTTTTTATTTCATCTATATTATTTTTTCTCACAAAGAATTTTACTGTCAGAGAGCTTGTATAATCTGTTATATCAAAAATACATAAATACCTGTTCCCTTTTATCTCTTTAAACTCAACTTTCATAATGTCACCGCTAAAGGCAACAATACCCGAATCCTGATTTATACTCCTTATCCTCATTAAATCATCATTAAAATTTTTACCAATAATAAGGCCGGTTTGATTTTTATTATCGGTTTTACCTTCTCCATTCCGGCTTTCTTTAGCCTTAGGTGATAAAATTGCAATATTTTTAAGGACTTTGGCTTCCTCATATTTTTTATTTTCCAGATACTTTATTTTATAACTCTCATCAATTACGCAATCTTCAAACTCCACCTTAATTTTTGCCGAAAAGGCTTCTTCAATTATTTCTTCTATATATTTATTACATCCTTGAACTTTAAGGATTTCTGCCCCTTTTGTCTTTAAATGTACCGTCAAATTCTTTCCTGTAAGTTTCCATCTGCAACCGGACAACAGTCCACGGCTTGTAGCTATTTTTCTGCTTACATTGAATACTATGCTTTCCCAATAGTCTTCTATAAGATCATCTAAGGGCTTAGAAATATTATACTTTACTTTTATATTTACAGAATCTAAATTAAAATAATCAGTAAATTTTTCTTCGATTTCCGCTAATACCTGCGCAGGTATCAGCTTTTTGGATAATATTATTATCTCAAGGATCTTTGATCTTTTGTAAAAATTAATATTTCGTACTTCAACCTCTGAAAACAAATTTTTAATCTTTTCTCTATCGGATGTTTCTGGAAATATTTCAGCAAATCTATTGTTTAAAGCAACATTTTGCATTATCCATACCCCTTTATCTTACTTTATACTTCCTTTATACTTCAACCTTTTTGTTGGCCTTAAGCATTTGTAAATCTCCCAATACATCTTAAGTCTTTTATTAAATCCGTTTATTATCCCATACTTTTCTTCTTTTGTAACATGGCTTAAATACTTGAGTTTAACCTCAATAACCTTTATTTTTTCTCTTTTTGCATACCTGGTCAAGGTTACTTCAATTCCATATCCCGCCTTTTCCATGTATTCCATATTATTAATAATCGACTTTCTGACTGCTCTCTGTCCTGACAACTGGGGAGCAATTTTTTGCGCTAAATCTGTAGAAATCCTGCCTCCATTAAAAACTCCCACTGTCATATCGCATTGATTTTTTATCACCGGTTCAAGCAATTTCCTTATATGTATTTCTCTTAAACCTATTAAATCAGCATCAAGCAATAATACTATATCACTTTTGCAAACCTCAAGTCCTTTTTTAATTGCAGCACCCTTTCCCATGTTTTGAGGAAGCTCAATTACCGTAGTTCCCAGTTCCCGGGCAATTGAAGCCGTCCTGTCCCGAGAACCGTCACTTACCACTATTATTTCTTCAATAGTATCTACCTTAGCCAAAACCTTTATAATTTCTCCAATAGTCTTCTCTTCATTAAATGCAGGGATTATTGCACTTACAGGCATAAAAATCTCCCCTCAAAAAGTATATTCTATTTCCTTTAGTAATTCCTCCACAATTTTCTCCTGAGGAATCTTACGTATTATCTTCCCTTTTTTAAACAATAAAGCCTCACCCTTTCCTCCTGCAACGCCGATATCTGCTTCTCTTGCCTCTCCAGGTCCATTTACAGCACATCCCATTATTGCTATTTTAATATTCTTATTACAATGCTTTAATTTTTCTTCTATAGTATTTGCAATATTAATAAGATTAATCCGGCACCTTCCACAGGTAGGACAGGATATTATTTCAATTCCTTTTTTTTCAATTTCTAGAGCTCTCAATATTTCTCTTCCTACTCTCACCTCTTCAACAGGATCTCCCGTAAGGGAAACTCTAAGGGTATCCCCAATGCCCTCTGCCAGCAAGCAACCTAATGCAACAGCAGACTTTATAGTTCCTTTATATACTGTCCCCGCTTCAGTAACACCTATATGCAAGGGATACCCAATCTTTTCTGAAACCAACCTGTATGATGCGATCGTCGTTGGTATATTTGATGCCTTAATTGATATCACAATATTATTGTAATTATATTTCTCCAATATTTCTATATGTCTTAAAGCGCTCTCCACCATGCCTTCAGGCGTTATTCCCCCATATTTTTTTATTATGTCTTTTTCAACAGAACCGGAGTTGACACCAATACGTATGGAAACATCCTTTGCCTTAGCCATCTCAACTACTTGGCGTATTCTATCCTCTCCTCCTATATTGCCGGGGTTTAACCTTATTTTATCTGCACCGCTTTCTATACTGCTTATTGCAAGCCTGTAGTCAAAATGGATGTCGGCTACTACAGGAATTTTTACAGCCTTTTTTATTGCTTTTATGGCAAGAGCGGCCTCATTGTCGGGTACAGCTACCCTCACTATGTCGCACCCTTCATCTTCAAGCCTCCTTATTTGCTCTATTGTTTTACCAACATCACGAGTGTCGGTATTAGTCATTGACTGTACTGTAATAGGAGCGTCTCCTCCTATAAACTTATCACCCACCCTTATTTTATGGGTCTTTTTCCTCATAATTCCATATTCCATTTTAAAGTATTTTAATACCCTCCCCTTATTAACCTGAGTGTATCATTATAAACAGTAAACAACGCCAATATTATAAGTATTACAAAACCTATCATCGATATAAAAGCCTCTTTTTCAGAAGGAATAGGTTTTTTCCTCACTGCCTCTATTAACAGTAACAGTAATTTATTTCCATCAAGGGCAGGGAAAGGAATTAAATTTGTAGCCCCGATAGCTATGCTTATAAATGCAGTAATATTAAGCAGGTACAGCAGTTTATTCGCTAAGGTGGTACCCTGTTCTACCACATCTCCAATTGTGCTTACGATACCTACAGGGCCTGTCATCTGGCTTAGGGATACTCTGCCTGTTACCAACCAAACGAGACTGTAAGCTACGTTTCTAGCAATAGAATAGGCGTACAAAATAGAATACCTCATTACCTCAAATATGTCGCCTTTCTTTAATTCATATTCTATACCAAGATAATACTGTTCCGGTATTTTTTGAACATATGGTGTAATTTCAAGTACTATTTCGGAGTTGTTCCTTAAAACGGTCATTTTAACAGTATTACCTTTATTCACGCTCATAAAGTTGTCTATGTCTTTTTTGCTGGAAATAGGTACATCATTCAGCTTAACCACCCTGTCACCGGGTTTCAATCCGGAAATTTCCGCCGGCGTATTTGGAGAAACGGCATTAACAACATTGGAAAGCTCCCCTGATATTTGCTGCACACTAAAACCAAATAAATATCTTTCCTGTTCCGGTATTCTTAAAGGAGTAATCTGTGTTTCAAACGTTTTACCGTTCCTTATTACTTCAACTTTTGCAGGCCTTCCTTTATAAACATACAAAAACTGTATAACATCCATGGGTTGGTATACTCTTTTTCCGTCATACCTTATAATTTTATCTCCCTTTTGTATTGATGCATTATAAGCAGGAGAGCCATCCTCAACATACTTAAGATTGGTTGTAGTAAATCCTGTTACAGAAAATACTATTGTCAGAACTATTACTGCAATAAACAAGTTTGCCAAAGGACCCGCAGCTATAACTGCAACCCTTGCAGGCAATGGCTTTTTATTAAAAGCTCTTTCACTATCTGATTTTTCTTCCTCTCCTTCCATTTTTACATATGCTAGTATTGGAAACAGCCTTAAGGAATATTCAGTCTCACCTTTTTTTATACTAAAGAGCTTTGGCCCAACAAAGAGAGAAAACTCTAATACTTTAATATCAGCCAATTTCGCGGCAATAAAATGGCCCAATTCATGTACAATAACTATAAAATTAAACGCTATAAACGCCAATAACAAGTTCATATAAGCAACTCCCCCTTACCACATATTTCGGCAGCTTCTTCTTTAGCCCAAGTATCTACTTCTATTATATCATTAATCGACGGGTTATTATTCACTTTATGTTTTTCCATTACCTTTTCAATAAGTTCAGGGATATGGGTAAATTTGATTTTCTTATTTAAAAACAACCATACTGCCATTTCATTTGCCCCACTCATTGCTGCAGGCATTGTCCCTGATGCCTTTAAAGCCTCATAGGCAAGGTTTAAGCAAGGAAATACTTTATAATCTGGCTCTTCAAAAGTTAATGTTCTCTTTTCAGCAAGGTTAAGCTTTGGAAAATTATTACAGCTTCTTTCCGGGTAAGTTAAAGCAAATTGAATAGGGATCCTCATGTCAGGAGGCCCTAATTGCGCAATAACCGAGCCATCAATATATTCTACCATGGAATGGATTATGCTTTGCGGATGTATTAGTACTTTTATATTATCCTCATTTATATCAAAAAGCCATCTTGCCTCAATAACCTCTAAGCCCTTATTCATTAATGTAGCGGAATCAATAGTAATTTTATTTCCCATCTGCCAATTTGGATGTTTTAATGCTTCTTCAGGAGTGATATAAATCAAATCTTCATATCTACAACCCCTGAAAGGGCCTCCGGATGCCGTTAAAATCAATTTTGAAACATTAGCTTTGTTATTACCCATAATGCATTGAAAGATGGCTGAATGTTCACTGTCAATAGGAATAATTTCAACACTGTGCCTTTTAGCTTCCGCCATAACCAAACTGCCTGCAGCTACTAACGTTTCCTTGTTTGCCAGGGCTATGCTTTTTTTATTCCTTATTGCTTCCATGGTAGGCATAAGCCCTGCAATACCTACTAATGAGTTAACAACCGTATCAACACCTTCAAGGGTTGCTATTCTTATCAATCCTTCTGCTCCGGAGTAAACCTCTATATTTAGGCCTCCAAGCCTTGAACGTAATTCTTCTGCCTGTTTATTACAAGATATGGAAACAGCCTTAGGTTTAAACTCCCTGGCTTGCTTTTCTAACAAATCAATATTCTTATCTGCTGTTAAACCTTTAACTCTAATACCTAAATTGCGCACTACACCAAGAGTCTGCACACCAATTGAACCTGTGGACCCTAATATCGATATACATTTCTCCATCGATAATCTCCTTGGATGTTATACTCTTAATTCAAATTACAAAATATACATATAAATATATAATTGGTGAAATAAGCAATACACTGTCAAATCTGTCCAGGATACCCCCATGACCTGGTATTATATTGCCATAGTCTTTAATCTTTGCGTACCTTTTAATTGCAGAGGCAGTTAAATCTCCTACTTGGGACATAATTCCGCAGAGTACACCCATTATTATAAAATGGTAGTAAGTCAGATAGTTTAAACTCTGCCTGACAAAAAAGCCGTACAAAGCAATCGCAACAACAGAGCCAATGACTCCGCTTATCGAGCCTTCCAGAGTTTTATTGGGGCTTACAGCCGGTATTAGTTTTGTTTTGCCGAAAGTAATGCCGCCAAAATAAGCAAAAGTGTCTGTTGCCCAGGCTCCTATAAATATAATCCAGATAAAAAATATGCCGTTCCTAAGTTCCCTTGTCAGTACAATGAATGAAAACATAAAAACTGTATAAAAGATACTGTATATAGTCATTGAAATATCGGCAACATTATACTTCCCATGGAAGAATACAGGTAAAGGGAACAGAAGTAGTAGTAATAGTAATACAAATACAAATGACAATAAACCCTTTCCCTCCATAAAGCCAACCAACAGTATAATAATACAGGATAAATATCCAATCCACCTTACGGGCTTATGCCCCACTTTTGAAACTGCATTATAAAACTCATCGATTGCCACAACTGATAAAATAAATACGGCAATAGTCAGGGTTTCTTTCGAAATAAATACTGCCGCTAGTAATAAGGAAAGACCTATTACCGCACTTATTATTCTTGTTTTTAACAATTAGATTCCCCCAAATTTTCTTTTCCTGTTTTGATAATTATGTATGGCTTCCAATAAATGTTCCTTTGTAAAATCAGGCCAGAGTATGTCAGAATACCACATCTCGGTATATGCTCCTTGCCATAAAAGGAAATTACTCACCCTTTTTTCTCCACCTGTCCTTATAAGCAAGTCGGGGTCAGGAATACCCGCTGTATACAATTTACTTGATATAAGTTTTTCATTGATATCTTCAATACTTATTTTCCCATTTTTTACCTCTTCTGCAATTCTACGGACCGCATTTACAACTTCATCTCTTCCTCCATAATTCAATGCAATATTAAGGATTAGGCCTGTGTTTGCTTTTGTCATATCTACAACTTTGGGTATTTCCCTCCGGAGTGCTTCGGAAAGTCCGAGCATATTCCCAATTATTCTTATCTGTACATTGCTTCCTGAAAGTTCTTCCTCTGCATTTTCTAAAAACTCATGTATTAACGCCATAAGAGAATTCACTTCAGTTTCAGGTCTTTTCCAATTTTCTGTAGAAAAAGCATAAACAGTAAGGTATTTGATTCCTATTTCTGCACAATGTAAAACAATCTCTTTCAGGGTTCTAGAACCTTCCCTATGTCCTGCATTTCTCGGCATCCCCCTGTGATTTGCCCAACGTCCGTTACCATCAGGTATTATAGCTATATGTTCAGGCAACTTTTCTTTATTTATTCCTAGGACTTTCTTTTTCAGTAACCTATTTAAAAAAGACATTTCCTCCTCCATATTGTAAAAACAATTATTTAAATACTGATATACTATTATAATACATTTAGTGGAATAATGGTATATTCTTTTTAAAATTA
>JABUEW010000126.1 GCA_013314855.1 Bacillota bacterium
TAAAATGGCCGCGCTGAATGATACGGAGAAAAAGCTATGGAACGTGGCCCCGCTGATGGAGCCCACACCGGCAGTGAAACTCAACGTGGGGGCATCGCAGTACCTGCTGGGCCGCTGGGCCGGGGCCAGCGACAACCTCCAGGCCGCCCTGTCCGACGAAAAGACCAAAGGCGAGGCTTTCCTGTGGCTGGCCGTCCTGCGCGACAAGCAGGGCCGGCCCCAAGAGGCGCAAGAGTATCTGGCCCAGGCGCAGAACCTGGTGCCTGAATTGGCCAAGGGGTATGAGGAGTTGCGGAAGTTAGAGGTTCTGCGGTAAGGGACAACTTAATATTTTAACTTAACTTTCGTAGGATAAAATTTGAGTTAAAAATTCATTTTTCTTTGATGAGCTGGGGTTATTGTTTTTGAAAGGTATAAATATCTTTTTTATTGTTAGTAAAGATTAAAATATAAATAGTATTATTGAACAAGGTGAACTTAAGTGGTGTGTGTTAATAAAGAAACACTAAGATTTTTAAATCCTATAAATATAATAATTACTTTATGGATTTACCGCGAATTAATTTGGCAATTCACGTTGCGAGAAGTACAAAACAGATATAAAGGTTCCTACCTTGGAATTATTTGGTCAATTATTAATCCATTATTAATGTTAGTTGTATATACTTTTGTCTTTGGTGTCGTATTTAAGGCTAAATGGGGATTACAAACAAGTGATAATAAAGCTGAATTTGCTTTAACACTTTTTTGTGGATTAATTGTATTTAATATTTTTAGTGAATGTATAACCAGAGCACCAGGCTTGGTGATCGCTAATCCTAATTATGTAAAAAAAGTAATATTTCCATTAGAAATATTACCTGTTTCTATTTTGGGTTCAGCCCTGATTCATGCGCTTATAAGTTTAATTATTCTTGAGATTGTTACTGTACTCTATCTTCATAAAATTAATTTGACAATTTTTATGTTTCCAATTATTATTATTCCAATTATTTTTTTTAGCTTGGGGTTAAGTTGGTTATTTTCATCATTAGGGGTATTTATAAGAGATTTAATACATGGGATTAGTTTTCTAACCCAAGTACTCTTTTTTATGACACCTGTTTTTTATCCAATTTCTGCAGTACCAGAAAGTTATCAACTTGCAATGAAATTAAATCCTTTAACTGTAATTGTGGAGGATTCTAGAAGTGTATTGATGTGGGGTCAGGAGCCGAATTGGATTTCCTGGGGAATTGTAACAATAGCTTCATTAATTATAATGCAATTAGGCTATTTATGGTTTATGAAAAGCAAAAAGGCTTTTGCAGATGTGATATAAGGCTGGAGGCAATATGAGTAATAACAACGAAATTGCAATTCGAGTAAGTAATATTGGGAAATGTTATAGAATTTATGAACATCCTAGCCAAAGATTAAAGCAGGCATTATTGTGTGGAAACAGAAAGTATTATAAAGAATTCTGGGCATTAAGGCACGTGTCTTTTGAAGTAAGAAAAGGTGAGATAGTGGGTATAATCGGAAAGAATGGCTCGGGGAAAAGTACTCTTTTACAGATTATTGCGGGTACATTAATGCCTACTGAGGGCGAAATTAAGGTTAACGGACGTATAGCGGCTTTACTTGAGTTAGGGAGTGGTTTTAATCCTGAATTTAGTGGAAGGGAAAATGTTTTTCTAAATGGAAGTATTATGGGAATTTCCCGTGAAGAAATGGAAAACAAATATGAAAATATAGTGGCCTTTGCTGATATCGGAGATTTTATTGATCAACCGGTTAAAACGTACTCGAGTGGAATGTTTGCGAGATTAGCTTTTGCGGTCAGTATTCATATGGATCCAGAAATACTAATTGTTGACGAAGTGCTTAGTGTAGGTGATCATTTCTTTCAGGCGAAGTGTATGAGTGCAATTAATCAACTCTGTGCTCGAGGTTGTACAATTCTTCTTGTCTCACATTCTCAGGCTACTATTAAAGCATTGTGTTCAAGGGCTGTGCTATTGCATAATGGAAAACTTGAGATGGTAGGTACAAGTGATAATGTTATAGATAGATATTATGCTCTTAATTTGGAAGAGAGGAGTAAACAGGAGCAATCCATCGGGATAATTAATTCAAGAAATGATATACAGAAAGATACTTTATTATATAATTATAATTCAATTTGTATGTTACCTTTCGAGCGTAGAATCACAGAAAGATTTGGGAATGGAAAAGCACGATATGTTGAGTGTGCGGTTTTTCAAGATGGCAAAGAAACTTCTTGTGTTGAGTTGGGTAAACCTTGTGTAATTCGTGTGTGGTTATATCATCTTGAGGATTGTGAGTTTCCTGGGGAAGTTGGAATTGTTGTTCGTACTCTAGAAGGAATTGATTTATTTGCAATAAATTCATTTTTTAATAATATGATTTATCCAGCTAAACAAGCTGGAACAATGTCCGTTATTGACTTTACTTTTCCAGTTCAATTAGGACCAGGAAAGTATTCAGTTTCGTTGGGATACAGAATGCCAGTTCAAGGAGAGTACGTAGATAAGGTATTTAATGCTGCTATTTTTGAAGTAATTAATACTAATTCCCGTGTTGTACCTCTGATTTTTGATGTACAGGGGCATATTTCTATAAAACATTGTTGATAGATTATCATCAAATTTTAAAAGGGGGATTTTTGCTTGTATAGTTACCTCCCTCATATAGATATAACTAAATTGTGGCAAATAATAGGCGCCAAATCGTGGAGAGATTTAGTAACGTATATAGAAAGTATTGATAAATCTTCTTATGAACGGTTGGGGTTTGATAGATTATTGACAATCGTACTGGATTGTACGAAAAGATTTGGATGTTGTAACGGGTTGAAAATACTTGATGTAGGATGTAATACAGGACTTTTTTCAATATCTTTGGCTGCGGTTGGGAATACAGTTACGGGTCTCGACAATTTTGCGATTGATATCCAAGAGCTATATGAGCAACTACAGTTTCCCGTTCTTAACCAAATTAATACAAGATTGAATCTGGTAAAGCAAGGGATTTTAGAGTTTTGTGATGTAGACACCAATGTATGGGATATTATCTTACTTCTATCAGTCGCTCATCATTGGGAATCAGGATATGCCAAAAGCGGAATTAATAAATATACTGAAACACAGATTAGTAAAGTATTAAATAAACTTTTCACTTCATTTAGAAAAGCAATATATTATGAATGTCCATTTGAAGAGCCAGGTTTCGCCTCTGGATATGGTTATCATATGCTTCGGAAGTATGTGAATAATTTTACAACATACAAATTATATGAAATAGGAACAACGATTGGGCCTAATGGATATCTTAGACAGTTATTAAGAATAGAAAGGTGATTACAGCATGCCACTGTACCTGCGGAATAATAACTCTATTGACAAGGCGACCCTACAATATCAACTTAGTGACATTAAGGTGAGTTTCTGTTCGGAAACTTGCTTATTAAGACATTTGCCAAATGATGCTATCTATGTTAGGAATGGTCAGACTCCCGGCACATGGTTGGCTGTATTATTGGAATCTACTTCCCAATTGATAATACCAATTCCAAGTGTAAATAGAACTGAAAAGCATGTTCTAGGACCACAAGACTATAATAATGCTCATAAAAGGTGGAGTAAGCTTGTTGGTCATAAATGTTCAAATATTATGTCTATAAATAAGATTTGTGAGTGTATGGCCCTAGTTACAATACAAGAGGGAATACCTCTGGTAGATGCAAATACTACACCACCATGGCAACGTTGGAGACTGAAGGAGCCTGATATTTTTTCACAGAATAAAGGGGTTGATTATGATTCTTGGGCTCAATGGATGGCTGGATTAGCTTCGGGCCTAGCTTTTCTCCATGGTAAAGGATTAGCGCATGGAGATCCATTTCCTTATAATGCCTTAATTTTAGACAAACATTCAGTTTGGGTTGATTTAGGGAATCTAAGTGAAGGGACATTTCAGATTGAAACTGATGTCTGGTGTTTCAGTGTATTTACGTTAATATATACTTTTTCTCTTTGCGCTGAGTGGAGCGAATCTTGTTTAGACGAAATTATAAAAATTTTAGCAGAAGATGAACCTAATCAAATGGCGGCTGCTATGCATCAAGTTTTATTAAAGCGGCGAACGGATGTTATCCCATCTCTTGATGGTATTGCTTTTTTTAATAATTTAAGAAGGGCTTGGGAGAAATATGAACCGCTAATGCGTAATGATAGCTTTGGGTCTACTGGTAGAAAAATGTTTCTAAGAGGCTTGAACTTATATTATGCTGATATGCTAAAATGGATAAAAAATTCTAAATATTTATCGGATCTTATTGAATGCGAAAGAGCAAGGCATTTTATGGTAGAATCAGAGCTTCGCCGATTAATGGTTCCTAAAGAGGAGGTAAATATTCTAAGAAATGAAAGGGATAATTTACTAGTTTCCGAGGCCATGCATAAACAAGCTGCTTTTGAACAAAAAATTGCTTATGAGAAACAAATAGAGGAATTAAACCAACGTTTAAGTGAATCTGAAAAAGAGTGGAAAAGCGAAAGGGATAAGTTGCTAATATCTGAGGCAATGTATAAACAAAAAGCTACTGAATATGAGAGACAAATAGATGACTTAAATCGGTGCTTATATGAATATGAAAACAAATTAAAAACTTTGGAAACAACAATAACGCAATACCAACAGGTTAATGATAAAAATATAACAATAATTAACGAATGTATTCAGCTGGCCGAACGGGTTAGTTCTGATCTTTCTCAACTATATATATCACGCTCTTATAAAATATTACGCTTTTTACGTTTATTAAAAGATGAATTACTCTCCGGTTCGTATTCCAGAATAATTGCTGTGTTAAAGAAATTATTTGTCTATCTTATGGGCAAACGAAATATTCTGACGGATTATTGGAAGACTGACTTAGTATACCATAATCTACAATTAATGCAAGATAACATTCTTAAATTAAAAATGGAAAAAAATCTTAGTCTACCACTTCTTCCAGAGATAGAAAATATTGTACCTGAAAATCGGCGTATCACCTTCCGAACAGATGGAATGAAAGGGAAAAAAGTGGCTTATTTTACAAACCAACTACTTGATTGGAATGATCAAAGGCCACGATACGGTGGGGGTGAGCGATACTGTCTAAATATTGCCCAATTATTGAGAGAGAACGGCTTTGAAGTAGATTTATACCAACTGGCGCCTAATAAGTTTCAAGGTGACTACCATGGATTCAGCGTACAAGCAATACCACATGGCGAGTTTTATTCAGAATTCAATCTTGGTGCGTCAAATTCATTTTATGATATCTCTCTTAATTATGATTATGTTATCTATAATATGCCTGAACTATCAGCAACTCGCATGAGACCCGACGCAATTATGATTTGCCATGGAATTTGGTTTGACCATGATAATTATCCAACGGCTAAGTTTAGGCGAAAAGAGTGGTTTAGATATCTTTATAATGCGTTTAAAAACCCACGAACTATTGTCAGCGTTGATACTAATTCTATCAACGTAATACGTTCTTTATGGCCTGAACTGGCTACTAAGATGACCTATATTCCAAATTTTGTTGATCATCGTCTCTTTTATCCGAGAGAAGATAAAGATAGTGTAAATGATTTACTAACTATTATTTTCCCTAGAAGAAGTCAAATTAATAGGGGTAGTCGTATATTGGGAGAAATATTAAAGCGTATTCATAGTAAGAATGTAAAAATATATTGGGTTGGCGAAGGTGATGAACAGGATACTAAATTAATTAAAGACCTTTGTATGTTTGATTCTCGATTACACTACGTTAGTGCTTCATTTGAAGAGATGCCTGATTGGTATCGTAAAGCTGACATTTGTGTTATTCCTACTATAGCTTGTGAAGGAACTAGCCTATCGTGTATTGAGGCATTGGCTTCCGGATGTGCTGTAATTGCTACTAATGTAGGTGGGCTTCCGGATATTATTCATGATGGTATTAATGGCCGATTAGTAGATCCTACACCACAAGCTATTGCTACTGCTATTAATGAACTTATAGAGAACACGGAAGAGAGAAAGCGTTTGCAACGAAATGGCGTTATTTCATCGCATGCTTTTTCCCTTGAACGATGGAAAACAGCATGGCTTGAAATACTTAAGCGAAATAATTGGATAACAGAACCAGTAAATTCTTTCGTGTCTACCGATATTCCCAACGACTGTGATAAGAATCGATGTAATGAAAAGAGATTTAAGACGGTAATAGTTACTCGAAATGCGTACCATGGAGGGGTGGAGACTTTAATAAAACTTGAAAGCTATGGCCTTAAAGCGCCAGTAATTGTAGCTGGTGGTCTTAATGATCCAGTAAAAACATGTCCATTTTCCTATACTTATGTATCGACGTATGAAGAACTGAGAGATCAGTTGCAACATTTTGATGTTGTACTTTATCATTGGCCTTTAGATTGGGCAGTTGAGGCAATAAAGGATTCAGGTCTGCCCTCAATAGAATTTGTTCATCGAATTGATACATCTGAATGTGATAAATCTGTACCTACGCTTGTTGTCACTCATTCTGAATATGTTGCAGAGTATCTTGAAGATAACTTTGATGTTGACGTTAGACTTGTTCCAAATTGTGTTGATATTGAACATTTCAAGCCTGGAGAACCTGTGGAAAAAAATGTTATTGGGGCAATAACAAGTTATTATGAGACTAAAGGTATAGATATTTTTCTGGAAGCGTGGGCTAAAATAGCAGAAAGATATCCTAACATTATTGTGCGTTTTTATGGTGCAGGTGACCAATTAGAAAGCTTGAAGCAAAAGGCCAGGCAGCTTAGATTAAATGTTGATTTTAGAGGGCCTTTAAGTGATCCGGCGTCTGCTTATAGGGAATATAAATTGTATATAACAGCAGCTCGGATAGAAGGTCTCCCTTTGGCTGTTCTTGAAGCACTTGCCAGTAATATTAGAGTTGTTGCCTCAGACATTCCAGGACATTCGGTTATTAACGAGATTGCAAGAAACAATGGGATGCCTGAACCATTGATCCTTTTTTCTTCAGAAAATGTTGATGATTTAGTAGAGAAAATTGAATATGCCTTAAATTTAGAAGAAGAACCGAACGTTAGAGAAGTTGTTCAAACCATTTTTTCTCCTCAAAAGCATGTTACTGAACTTAAAAACGTGATAAAGGAGGCTTATGAACTGGGAGCAAAACATCCGAAGATAGAGCTCAAGTGTTTAGAGGAAAGTGAAAATACAGGTGTTTTAGCTGAAAATGAATTGTCCGAGGGATTTTTCTTTATTTCTCAGGGATCTGATAATAATTGGATTGTTGAAGACAAGAGGAACTCAGTCAGCGATGAAATTATTTCTACTTACAGCAGATTTATTTGTTATAGGTATTACCCAAGTTCATCGGCAGACCGTATTTCGTGTTTAATTACTTGTGAATTTGATAATAGCGCGGATGTTTATGTTCAGTTTGATTGGTATGATCAACAGAATAAGCTACTTAAAATGGTTGGTTCAGGTAGGCGAGTTGATTTTGCTAACCAGCGGATGTACATTATGCAACAGATACCTCAAGAACTCAAAGGCAATTTAAATTACATTCGTGTAAACATTAGGCCTAATCCTGGTCAATTAGTAAAAATTCGGAAGATTAAAATTGCTAGTTGGAAAGAAATATGTTAGTAACAGGTAAACATACAAAAAATAATGCGTTTAATCCTATAACGTCTTTAGTTAATTTATTAAGAAACGTTTCTATTAAACTTGCCAAGGTGTGTTTGTATATGCTTCCATATAGTATTCAATGGAAACTTCGAGCATACCGTATAAAGTTGATGCAAAAAAGATATACCGATGTTAACTTGAAAGTTGTCCCCAAAATTATTTTAAATGAATGTTTAAATTCACGATTTGGAATAGGCATAAAAGGTCTTGTTAGCATTGTACTACCAGTGTATAATCAGGCGACTTTGTTAAGAGAGGCAATTTTGGGTGTATTATGGCAGACCTATGACAATTATGAGTTGATTATTGTTGATGATGGCTCAACTGATGGTGTTGAATTTGTTTTAAAACAATTTTTACAACATCCTAAGATCAAGATTATTAATCACAAAAAAAACAAGGGGTTACCACAAGCTTTAAACACAGGATTCTTGCATGCGAAAGGTGAATTTTTGACTTGGACATCAGCCGATAATATCATGTTACCACAGCACCTTGAGAGACATGTGCATTTTCTTCAGGAGCACCCTGATATTGCAATGGTTTATAGTGACTACATCGCAATTGATGATGTCGGAAATCCATTAAAAGACCACCGCTTTAGACCGCATAACCGAGAAAGTTGGGATTCCTCAATAATTCGCTTACCAAGATCAACTGAACAACTAAATATCGTGAAAGATAATTTTATAGGACCCTGTTTTATGTATAGAGCATGGGTCGCCAAGGTTATCGGCGCATACGATGAATTTTTAATGGGAGCTGAAGATTATGATTATTGGATGCGGATTAATAGTTTATTTAAAATAGCCCACCTTGGAACTGACGAACTCCTATATAAATATCGTGTCCACGATAATACTTTAAATGCAAAAGCTGAGGAACTAGGAATTTTTGAACGCGTTGATCGCCTTATGGATTTTGATAAACAACGTAGAGAGTTTTTTGAAAAACCATTTAATATTTATTTAGATGAAGTATCAAAAGAATGGTTGATAGATACTGATAAACCTTGGTTTAAAAATAATCAGGTATATTCAATCGACGATTTAAACAAAAACTTAGATGATTTTACAAAGCAGATTGTGATAATTTCTGAGCATTCTTTAGCTAGATTGAAAGACTTTTATCCGAAAAAAAATATATGTGTTGTCTTTATACTGAGTGCCGATGCATTTATTCCATACGAAGTAACTGATAGTGTTTGGGGGAAGATTGACATTTGCTTAGCCCGTGATGATAAAGGGTTTTTCCGTGCAAAGATATTCAAGGATGATGTATTTTTTGTTTCAAATTCAGAACAATCATTGAAGCTAATTTTAACAGCGTCAAATATCCGCCTTTTCTATAAACTCCACGATACAAGAAGAATAATAGAAAAAAACAATGGTTATAGAAATCTTCGCCTTTGGCAGTTTAGCGAAAGGAAATTAAAAGTAGTCTTACAGGTTGACCATTTTGATAAGGGGGGATTGGAAGGAGTTGTCTATAATCTGGCCCTATGTCTTCGAAATTTGAATGTTGAGCCACTAGTATGTGTTACCAACTATACTGGTGTTTACTCCAGAAGAGCTACTGAGACGGGAATTAAAGTTATTAATTTAAAAAATGATAGAGAGAAATACCGAAACATGTTAATCTCAGAAGACATTGATCTAGTTAATGCTCATTATTCAACATTTGGTTTAGATATTGCTTGCGAATTAGGAATTCCTGTTGTTCAAACAATACACAACAGTTATGCGTGGTTTGATCCTGAACAGGTTCAACACTATCGCCAATTGGATTCGTTAACCTCAAGATATATTTGTGTCTCTAAAAGTGTGGCTAAATATTCTGATATACGCTTGGGCTTATCAGTAAATCGTCTTTTTGTTGTTCCAAATGGACTTGATGTTAAAGAGCTAGCTAAACATGATTATAAGGAGCAGCGGGAAGAGATCCGCAGGGAATTAGGTGTTCAGGCAACAGATTTCCTGTTTTTGTGCACTTCTGCCTTTTTTGCTCATAAGATGCAGCATCAAATCGTCAGAGCTTTATCAAATATGATGACGCAATGTCCTAATGTTAAGGTGGCCTTTCTTGGAGCAGCCAATGATGAGAAGTATTATGAGTTAACAAAGCAGACAGTTGAAGGACTTGGTCTCCAAAATAATACACTTTTTCTTGGGTTCCAAGAGAATCCATATAGATTTTATTCAGCCGCAGATGCTTTCTTACTTCCATCGCTATGGGAGGGGTGGAGTCTAGCGTTAGCAGAAGCGCTTTACTTTGGTTTACCAACAATTGCAACAGATGTTGGCTCAGCAAAAGAATTAATTGATGAAAGTGGGTTTGGTATAGTGATTCCTGCTGTTGCAGAAGTTAGTGATATTTATTTTAATAATGTAGCCAGGATTATTTTGGGGGCAAATGGTGAGCATGAAAGTCTTTGTAAGAACCTCACTAATGCTATGATTGAAATGACAGAAAGAAAATATTCAGAAGAAGATCGGGAGAGAGCCAGAAAACTGATTGTACAAAAATATAATGCTGAACGAATGGCGAAACAATATTTAACTCATTTCGTCGACGTAGTAATAACTAGTAAGAAAACAAAAGGAGATAGAAATTGGATTCTCTATCTGTAATTTCGGTTGTCTATGGACAGTATTATGCTAATAATGGGTTTAGCGTACGTGTTAATCTAATACGTCGCTTATTGGAGATGACAACCGGGTCTCCAGGAGATTGGTTAATTTTTGATCCGAACATTGATAAGGAAGTAGTTAATAACCAAAAGGATTATTTAGAGGTCGGTGTTCCTAGAACAAGCTCAATAACAAATTTGTTACGAAATATTTATCAGCTTCGTTGGGGGACCTGGCCTGTAAATTTTACAAAATCTTACAACCTTATTTTAGTTCATTCATTTAATTCTTTATTTATAGCTTTGGCTTTGCGACAACGATGGAAGCTACCAATAATTCTTGACGTACATGGATTATGGCTAGAGGAAATTGTTCAAAAATTATGTTATGTTTTTGGTCTGAAGAAGAAAGTATTGTTAGCAATAGAGAGCACGATGCTTAAACAGGTTGATGGTCTAATTTTCGTGAGTCAAGCTTTACAAAAATGCATGATAGAAAGATATCCCTTCCTTAAGAAAAAACCTTCCGTGATTGTGCCATGCAGTGTTGATACGAAAAAATTTAAATTTGATCAAAAAGCTAGATCCCGTATACGTCAGAGTTTCGGATGGGAAGATAACATCATTATTGTACATTCAGGTATTATTGCCCCATGGGTGGATATTGAAGGGATCATTTATTTAATGAATTTATGCAAGCAGCATATTCCAACAGTAAGATTTTTATTTTTATCATCTGACTCGGAAAAATTAAACGCTTTATTTAGTGTACACAATTTACAATCGATTGCTAAAGTTTTGGAAGTGAACCATAATTATATGCCTAAGTACTTGTCAGCTGGGGATATCGGATTAGTTTGTAGGATAAGGAGTCCAATTAACCAGGTAGCATCACCAACTAAATTAGCGGAATACTTGGCGGTGGGTTTGCCTGTTTTGATGACTGCCGGTATTGGAGACTATGACGAATGGGTGATTACCAATAGGCTTGGCATTGTTATTAAGGATCTGAAAGAAATTTCGGCTCCTGATGTAAATATTCTTTTTAAACAACTTATAGATATAGAGCGCCTATCAATTAGTAATTGGGCTATTAAATATTTAGATTTTTCAAATTTTAAGAATAGTTTCAAAAGCATTTTAGTCTTGTGAGTTGAGTAATAGATTGTTTCTGAAAAATAAAACACTAAAAGAAATACGATTCTTCCCTTCCCTCCCCTCCCCCATAAATTGGGATTAGCTGTATCTAAATTAGATCGAGCAGCCGTCCTTGAGTAGAGTAGGTCCTGACATAACTCAGACTCAAGCATAAAAACAGGAGCAGTACAGACCTTGTGATGCCGGGTTGTTTCTTCCTCTTTCGGGCATATGTCTCCTCAAAAATAATTGAAATTTTATTGTTGTAAAATTAAAGTTAATGTAGAAGATAAAATAGGGGTGTTTCTATATACAACATATTAAGATTTTAACTCAACTTTCGCAGGGCGAAAGTTTGAGGCGACCCTTTAAGAACGAAGGCAAACAGGAAATAAAATTATTGACCAGTTCCTGCAAAGCACCATCTGTTATTGCAAGAAATTTTCTCAACG